>NZ_JBHUYG010000097.1:0-16065 GCF_042668795.1 Pedococcus sp. NPDC057267
TGTGGAGCCAAGCGGTGAGACGGCGCCAGCCGGATCAGCGCTTGGAGTACTGCGGGGCCTTGCGGGCCTTCTTGAGACCGGCCTTCTTGCGCTCCGGGACGCGGGCGTCGCGGGTGAGGAAGCCTGCCTCCTTCAGCGCCGGGCGGTTGAGCTCCTCGTCGACGCCGTTCAGCGAGCGCGCCACGCCGAGGCGGACGGCACCGGCCTGGCCCGAGGGGCCACCGCCGTGGACGCGCACCAGCACGTCGTACGCACCGTCGAGCTCGAGCACCTTGAGCGGCTCGTTGACGATCTGCTGGTGGACCTTGTTCGGGAAGTAGTCCTCGAGCGAGCGCCCGTTGATCTTCCACTCACCGGTGCCGGGGACGATGCGCACGCGGGCGATGGCCTGCTTGCGACGGCCGGTCGCACCGCCGGGGGCGGACGCGGACGGACGGCGGGTCGACTCGCCGGCGACGGGGCCCTCGGACTCGGAGGTGTACTCGGTCAGCTCGGGCTCGTCGCTCTCGAGGACCTGGTCGTTGATGTTCTCGGTCACGATGTTCCTTACTGGGAGACCTGGGAGATCTCGAACGGGACGGGCTTCTGGGCGGCGTGCGGGTGCTCGGCGCCGGCGTAGACCTTGAGCTTGGTCAGCTGCTGGCGGCCCAGGGTGGTCTTGGGGAGCATGCCGCGGACGGCCTTCTCGATCGCCTTCTCGGGGCTCTTGGCGAGCAGCTCGGTGTACGAGGTGCTCTTCAGGCCGCCCGGGAAGCCGGAGTGCCGGTAGGCCCGCTTCTGCTCCGCCTTGGCGCCGGTGAGGGCGACCTTGTCGGCGTTGATGATGATGACGAAGTCACCACCGTCGACGTGCGGGGCGAAGGTGGGCTTGTGCTTGCCGCGCAGCAGCGTCGCGGTCTGGGACGCGAGGCGGCCCAGCACGACGTCCGTGGCGTCGATGACGTGCCAGTTCCGAGTGACCTCGGCCGGCTTCGGGGTGAAGGTGCGCAAAGTTCTGTGCCTTTACAACGGTTCGGATGGTGCGTATGCCGTGGGCGCCCGAGGCGCTGGCGAGTCGCCCGCGAGGGCGCACGACACAACAGTCCTCAAGTTTAGGGGTGGGAGGGAGCAGGCCCAAATCGTCGGAGTGGGACCGGAAAACCACCCCTGACCTGCAGAGATGGCCGTCCACAGTCCATGTGCACACTTCTTGTGCAAACGGAGTGTGCAAAGGTATTATGCACACATGGCCTCCCCCACCCCCCGTGAGCACCTCGGCGACATGACCGGTCTGCGGCTGGACGCCGCGGCCGTCAAGGTCCTCGCCCACCCCCTGCGCGCCCGCCTCCTGAGCGCCCTGCGGGTGGGCGGCCCGGCGACGGCGACCGACCTCGCCACCCGGCTCGGCACCAACTCGGGCGCGACGTCCTACCACCTGCGCAAGCTGGAGTCCGTCGGGCTCGTCGAGGACAGCGGCGAGGGCGAGGGCAAGCGCCGCCTGTGGCGCGCGGCCACCGACTTCCACACCTGGGACCCCAGCGACTTCGAGGGCGACGAGGACTCCGAGACCGCGCTCAACTGGCTGGTCCGCGACTACCTGCGCCACTTCACCGAGCAGTTCGAGCGCTGGCTCGACGTCGAGGCCGACTGGCCGATGCCGTGGCGCGACGCCGCCGGCATGAGCGACTCGTTCATCGTTGCCACGGCCGAGCAGGTCGAGCAGCTCAAGGCCGAGCTCGACGAGCTGCTCGTCCGCTACCGCCGCGTGGGGCAGGGCAACCCGAACGCCCGCAGACTCGCCGTCTACAGCGCGCTCTACCCCCTCGACCTCGACCGCGCCCCGCGCGCCAGGGAGGACCGCTCATGACCACGACCCTCTCCCCCAGGAACGCCCGACGCGTCTTCCTCGTGCTGTCCACCACCCGCTGGCTGCCGGTGGGCTTCGTCGTCGGCCTGTTCGGCCTCATCGCCCGCGAGCGCGGGCTCTCGGTCGAGCAGATCACGCTCTACATGACCGCCCAGGGGATCATGGTCTTCCTGCTCGAGCTGCCGACGAGCGGTTTCGCCGACGTCCTCGGCCGCAAGCCGGTGCTGCTCGTGGCCGGCGTGGTGAACGTCGTCGCCGGCCTCGCCTACCTCTTCGCCCACTCGTTCTGGCAGTTCGCCCTGGCAGCGGGTCTCATGGGCGTCTACCGCGCGCTGGACTCCGGCCCGCTCGAGGCCTGGTACGTCGACACCGTCCACGACCGGGAGCCCGGCGCCGACGTCCACCGCGCCATGTCGGCGCAGGGGGTCCTCGTCGGTGTCGGCCTCGGCGGGGGCGCCCTGGTGTCCGGCGGGCTCGTGGCGTGGCACCCCTTCCACGGGTCGAGTGCCCTGCTGCTGCCGATCCAGGTCTTCGTGACCCTGTGCGTCGTCCACCTGGTGGCGACGGCCGTGCTCCTGCGCGAGACGCCCCGCGGCGACGCCCGGCTCCGGGCCCGGCTCGGCGCGTCCGTGCGCGAGACACCGATGGTGGTCCGCGACGGGTTGCGCCTGCTGGGCCGCAACCGCGCACTGCTCGGCCTTGTGCTCGTCGAGGTCTTCTGGGTGACCGGCATGACCGCCTACGAGACCTTCATGCCGCTGCGCCTGTCCGAGCTGCTCGGGTCGGAGGCCCGCGCGGGCGCGTGGATGGGGCCGGCGGCAGCCGGCGGCTGGGCGCTGTTCTCCCTGGGCTCGTGGCTCGGCGGCCGCGCGGCCGACCGCCTGGGCCTGCTGCCGGCGGCGGCCCTGGGGCGCGTCCTCAACGGACTCGGCGCCCTGTGCATGGGGCTGGTGTTCGGACCGGTCGCCCTCGTGGCGGCCTACCTCGTGACGTACACGCTCCACGGCGCGGCGAGCCCCGCCTACTCCGGGCTGCTGCACCGCGAGGCGAGCTCGCGCAACCGCGCGACCATCCTGTCGATGAGCTCGCTGGCGATGCAGGCCGGTGGCGCCGTCGCCGGGCCACTCCTGGGCGTGCTCGCCGCCCACACCTCCATCGCGACGGCAATGATCGTCGCCGGTGCGGTCAGCACGCTGGGCGTCGTCTGCTTCCTGCCCGCCTGGCGCCGGTCCCGACGGGTCGACGTCGAGGACACCGCGGCCGTTCCGTCCCGGGCCTGACAGCCCTCGACCCGGGTTCCCCGACCCGGGTTCCCCGGCCCGCCCGTCGGCGGCTCAGGCCCGGACGGGCGTGACGACGTCGTCCGGGACGGGCCGCGGCTGCGCGGCAACCGCGACGGCGCCGCCCCGACGGAGGTCGCGGGAGCTGCGAACGAGCACCGGCGCCAGGGAGGCGACGGCCATGACGACGGCCGCCGCCGCGATGACGCGGCCGGTGCCGAATGCGTGCGCGAGGGGGCCTGCGAGCGCGTTGCCCGCCGGGATGGCCACGAACGACGTGAGGATGTCCCACGACGACACCCGTGCCAGCACGGCGTGCGGGACTCCGTCCTGCAGGGCCGTGTCCCAGCAGACCGAGAAGTACATGAGGCCGCCGAAGGCCACCACGGCCGCGCCGAGCACCACCGGAAGCGTGCCCGGCCAGGCGAAGGCCGCGGCATACAACGCCATCAGCGCCACGCACGGCCAGCCCACGAGGAGCGGGCGGCTCGGGTGCACCCGCAGGGCGAGGAGGCCGCCGAGTAGGCCGCCCAGCCCGGCCGCGGCCGAGATCCAGCCGAGCGCGGTGGGCCCGCCGAGGTCCCGGACGGCGATGACGTCGACGAGGACGGTGACCGCACCGAAGGCGGCGTGGTACGCCGTCGCGGCGAGCAGGCCCGCCAGCAGCCACCCCCGGCTCCTCACCTCGCGCCAGCCCTCCCCCAGCTCGGCCACCATGCCGGTGCGCTCCGCCCGCGGGGCGTCCACGCGGATGGCGGCGACCGTCGCGGCCGAGCACAGGAAGGAGGCGGCGTTGACCGCGAAGGCCCACGGGGCGCCCGCCCAGGCCACGAACACGCCCGCGGCGGCCGGACCGGCGATGAACGCGGCGTTCTGGAGGACGTTCAGCGTCGCGTTGGCCGCGTGGCGCCGCTCGACGGTCACCAGCAGCGGGCGCAACGAGACGAAGGCCGGCCCGAAGAACGCGGCGGCTCCCCCGGTGACCGCGGCGAGCGCGCACAGGAGGACCGCGCTGTCCTGCCCCGTGGCGAAGTAGGCCGCCGTGCCCAACGTGCTCGCCGCCCGGACGAGGTCGCTGACGACCATGATCCGACCGGGGGCGAGCCGGTCGGCAAGGACCCCCGCCAGCAGGGTGCAGGCGAGCCGCGCCGCCATGGTCACCGCGAGGACCAGCCCCAGCCTGCCCGCTCCCCCGCCGCCCGCCACGACGGCGACCGCCAGGGCGATGGGGCCGAACGCGTCGCCGAACCACGACAGCCCCTGACCCGTGGCGAGGAGGCGGAACCCGGTAGGAGGCGGAGAGCTGCTCATGCCGACGATAGTAGTTAGACATCTGACTATCTGCAATCAAATTATCCGGCGGTATGCAGGTCCCGCCGTGCGCTGGCAGACTGGGGCCGTGGGTGAGCAGGAGCGCGACTGGGTGGACCAGCACGTCGACCGCTGGCGGACGACGTTCGAGGGGTTCGACCCGGAGGTCGAGGGCGTGATGGTGCGCATCGGGGCCATCAACCGGCACGTCAAGGGTGCCAACACGGCGGCCTTCGAGGAGCTCGGTGTGGGCCAGCCGGAGTACGACACCCTCCACACGCTGCTCATCCAGCCCGAGCCCAACGAGGCGACCCCGGCGCAGCTCGCCGAGGCGTGCCACGTCACCCGCGCCGCGATGACGTCGCGGCTGGACCGGCTCGCTGACCTCGGTTACGTCACCCGCGAGAGCGACCCGCTCGACCGCCGCCGGATCATCGTCCGCCCGACCCGGGCCGGGCGGGACATCTGGAAACGGGCCCTCGAGCTCGCGGTCGTCAGCGAGAAGAGGACCCTCGAGGTGCTGAACCAGGAGGAGATGGTCGAGCTGAACTCTTTGCTGCGCAAGGTCGTTCGCGGCCTGCAGCGCTGACAGGCCTCGCGTCGGGGCCGTTGGCGCCAGCCCGGACGCCCACGGGCGGCGGTACCCCGCCTCAGCGGGCGTTGGCCGGACACACGTGTGCGGCGCGACCCGCAGGCCGCGCCGCACACCTCCCCTGGTCCCGCGCCGGGAGGAGGTCAGCGCTGGACGAACACCGCCACGGTCCGCGGGGGCACGGTGGCCGTCCCGCTGGTGGCGTCCCACGTGGCCGTCTTCACGACCGGGTCGGACCCGCCGGCCTGCACGGGCGACAGCGCGAGCGAGGCCCCGGCCAGGCCGGGCACCTTCTGCGCCACCGCGTCGGGCGAGGCGTTGAAGACGACGACCAGCCCGCGCAGCGACGGGTCCGCGTCCGCTCCCTTCGTGTCGTCCACCCGCATCGCGATCACGCCGGGGTGGGCGTCGGCGGTCCCGCTGGCCGGGAACGACACCTTGGCGTCGATCGCGTCGGCGGTCCCGAGGCGGAAGAGCGGCGTGGAGAACCGCAGCCGCAGCAGGTCCTGCGCAGCGGCGCTCGCGTCCTGCACCTGGGCTGACGTCGGCTTCAGCGCCGGGTTGGCCAGCAGCGGCTTCTGGTACGGCCACTTCGACTCGTTGTCGCCCTTGAGCGGCAGGCCGTGGCCGAAGCCGTTGTCGGCGCCGGTCCAGTCGAGGGTGTTGAACCAGTCGCCGCTGTCGTAGCTGTTGCGGTCCAGCGACTTGCTGCGCAGGAGGTCCGCGCCCGCGTGCCAGAACGACGGCGTCTGCGACAGCGCCGTGGTGGCCAGCGACAGCGTGTTCATCCGCACGCGGTCGGCCATCGAGGTCGCCACCGGCAGCTTGTACGTCAGGCTGTCGAAGAGCGTCTCGTTGTCGTGCGCGTCGACGTAGGAGATGACCTCGTCGGGCTGGTCGGCGTAGCCGGCCGGCGACCCGTTGTAGTCGACGTCCTTGCCCTGGGCCACCTGCCCGGAACCGTTGAGCCGGAACGAGAACGAGCGCAGGTTGCCCGCCAGCCCGAGCTCCACCAGGTCGGTGTCGTGCTTGAGCCGGGTCGCGGCGTCGGGGTTCGCGACCGCGTCGCCGTTGGGGTCGGTCGCCTCCCCGCTGCCGAAGCCCTGGGTCCGCGGGTCCTGGTCGAACGGCCCGCCACCGCGCACCGCGTCCCGCAGGCGGTCCGAGAACGTGCCGATGTGCGTGCCGCCGAGCTGGCCCTGCGTGGCCTGCTCGAACCGGGCGTTGTTGGCGACCTCGCCGAAGTTCCAGCCCTCGCCGTACAGGTAGATGCTCTTGCCGTCGACACCGTCCCTGGCCAGCGTCAGCCGGTCCAGGGCTGCCCGGACGGCGAGCATGTTGGCCTTGGAGTGGTGGCCCATGAGGTCGAACCGGAAGCCGTCGACCTTGTACTGCTTGGCCCACAGCACGACCGAGTCGACCATGACCTTCTGCGCCATCGCGTGCTCGGTCGCGACGTTCTGGCAGCAGGTGGACGTCTCGACGCCACCGGTGGCGTTGAGACGCTGGTAGTAACCGGGGACGACCTTGTCCAGGACGCTGGTCGGAGCCTGCCCGGAGGCGGGGGTGTGGTTGTAGACCTGGTCGAGGACGACCCGCAGCCCGTCGCGGTGCAGGGCACCCACCATGGTGCGGAACTCAGCGACCCGCGACCCGCCGTCGGCCTTGGCCGGCGTCGACGTGTACGAGCCCTCGGGGGCCATCCAGTGCCACGGGTCGTAGCCCCAGTTGAAGGCGTCCTTGGCGCGCGCGGCGTCGACGCAGGCCTGCTGCTTGTCGCTGTCGGGCGCTGCCGAGCGGAAGTCGGCACAGCCCGGCTGGTCCTCGGGACGCTGCTGCTGCGCCGGGTCCTCCGGGATCGAGGCGATGTCGAACGTCGGCAGCAGGTGCACGGTGTTGAGCCCGGCCGCGGCGAGCGCCCTGAGGTGCTTGGTGCCGTTGCCGTTCTCCGCGAACGCGAGGTAGGAGCCGCGGTTCTGCGCGCTGACCGAGGAGTCGCCGACCGAGAAGTCGCGCACCTGCAGCTCGTAGATCGTGGAGTCCACGTCCTGCTTGAGCGGCGGCGACTTCGTGGTGGCCCAGGCGGCCGGCCGGTATGCCGGGTCGGCCAGGTCGACCGCGACCGATCTGGTCGAGTCGAGCGTCAGCGCCACCGAGTACGGGTCGGTCACGGCGGTGGTCTCGACCTTGCCGGTCGTCGGCACCCAGACGGTGACGTCGTACAGGTACCGGGCGTTCTTCGCCCCGGCGCTCGCCGACCACGACCCGTCGTCGGAGCGCTTCATCGGCGTCCGCGTCGCCGCGCTCACCGGCGCGTCGGGCGGCGAGCCCGGGGCCCACGTCAGCAGGTCGACCTGGTGCGCCGTGGGCGCCCACACGCGGTAGCTGGGCCGGCTGCCACGGAAGGTGACGCCGTAGGCGCCCTTGGCGGCGTCCGCGGCATACACGTCGTCGAGGACGTAGGCCGTCTGCACGCCGGTGGCGTCGAGGAGGCGGTGCATGGTGTCGAACTCACCGATGGCGACCTGCCCGCGCAGGATGTCGGGCACCTGCTTGGCAGTCCGCTTGTCCAGCCTCAGGGCGAGGTAGCCCTTGAGCTCGGGGTGGGCGGCGACGACCGAGGCGGGCAGGCCGGCCGGGTCGTAGGTCAGCGGGGCCGACGAGCCACCCGTGAGCGCCTCGGCGTCGACGGCCAGGCCACCGTCCTTCGCCCAGGCGAGGTCCCACTTGAGCAGGGCGGGCTCGGCGCCGTCCGGCACCATCGAGGCCGGCCAGGCCACGAGGTCACGGCTGACCCAGATGGCCCGCTGCTTGGTGAGGTCCGGGGCCGTTCCGGCTCGGACGACGCTCGTGGTGATCGCGTGGGTGGTGCTGTTGAAGGAGATCGTGACGAGCATGCCGTCGTTCGGCACGGTGAGGCTGACGTTCGAACCGCCCGGGGCACCGCCGGCGCCGTAGTTGGTGTCCCAGCTGAGACCCTGGGCCACCTTGAACTCGTAGGTGCCGGCAGGGATCTGGGTCGTGGAGAAGGTGTAGGTCCCGTCCCCGTCGGGGTCCTCCAGCCACGGCTTCATGCAGTCGGGCGACCAGTCGGCGCAGCCGCTGATCTTGCTCTGGAAGCTGCCCGGGGCCGTGTAGATCGGGCCCTGCGCGTCGGAGGTGACCCAGTGGGTGGCGTGGTCGTAGTAGAAGCTCACGGGTCCCGTGGCGGGTGTCTTGTACGAGATGTTGTCGCCGTTGGGTCGCGCGCCCGCTCCGTAGTTCTCGTCCCACTTGCGGTTGATCGCCGCCTTGTAGGCGAAGGGGGTGCTCGGCGGGAGGTCGGTGTAGTGGCCCTTCCAGACCTGGTCCCTGGGGTCGAGCGCGAGCTGGGCCTGCGGGCAGTCGGGCGCCCAGTCGGCGGAGCAGCCCATCTCGCTGTTGTGGTCGCCGGGGACGCTCACCGCGTCGGGCTGCGTGACCGGCCCCACGCCACCGGTGCTGCCACCGCCGGCCGTGGGGGCGTCGCCCACGACGCCGTAGGACGAGGTGGCCGAGACGTGGCCGGCGCTGTCCTTGGCGATGGCGCGGTACTCCAGCAGGGTGCCCTTGGCGATCCCGGACACGTCGTGGAAGACGCGGTACGGGGCGTTGTCGTCGGTGCCGAGCGTCGTCCAGGCGCTGGTGCCGACCGGGCGGTACGCGAAGGTCACCTGCGCGAAGGTGTTGCTGGGGATGGCGGCACCGATCTCGGCGCGGCCCCCGACGACGCCACCGGCGCTGGGCGAGGTGAGGTAGAGCGGCGGCGCCGAGCGCGGCTCGTCCATGGGCGTCATGGCCTTCCAGACCGACACCGACTGCGCGGGCAGGGTGACGGTCAGGCGTCCGTCCTTGGCCGACCGCACGGCCGACGTGGTGCCGTAGACCGGCGCGAAGCCCTGGTTGTGCCCGTAGGTCGCGAAGGTCGCCGACTTGGGGGTGGAGGCGTTGTTGAGCGCGACGACGTACTCGGTCCGCCTGGCCTTGTCGATCCGGGAGAAGGCGAAGATGCCCGCCGAGCTGCTGGCGTACCGGTGCACCTGCGCACCGTCGGCGAGGGCCGGGTTGGCCGCTCGCACCGCGGCGAGCTCCTTGATGCGGCGGTACAGCGGCGCGTTGGTGTTGTACCGGTCCTTGGCACCGGACGTGTCGCCGAGCACCTGCTCGGTGGCGTACGACGGCGTCTGCGTGGCGAACATGTCCTGGCGGGCGGCCTTGTCGCCGCCGGAGCCCATGAAGCCCTGCTCGTCGCCGTAGTAGGTGATCGGCTGGCCGCGGGTGAGGTACATCAGCGAGTCGGCGAGCTCGACCCGGCGCAGCAGGTCGGCGTCGTTCGCGCTGGCGCCCTTGAGCATCATCGCGACGCGGCCCATGTCGTGGTTGCCGAGGAAGGTCGGCAGCTCATAGGCGTTGGAGTCGGTGTCGGTGTAGTAGTCGTCGTCGGCGTACAGGTCGCGCAGGTCGGTGCCGGACTTGCCCTGCACCCAGTTGACGGCCTGCTGCTGGAACCCGAAGTCGAGCGTCGCGGGCAGCTTGCCCGTGGTCGTGTACTGGCTCATGAACGACGGCCGCGCGTCGTACACCTCGCCGAACATGAAGAAGTCGTTGTTGCCGTCGTGCCGCGCCTGCTGGAGCATCGCCGGGCCGAAGCTCTGCCAGAACTCCATGTTGACGTGCTTGACGGTGTCGATGCGGAACCCGTCGACGCCGAAGTCGACCCAGGACTTGTAGATGTCCTCCATGCCCTGCTGGACGTTCAGCTTCTCGGTGAACAGGTCGTCGAGCCCCACGAAGTCGCCGTACTCGGCCGACTCGCCGGCGAAGGTCGAGTCACCGCGGTTGTGGTAGTTCGTGACGTCGTTCAGCCACGACGGCACCTTGACCGTCGCGTCGGCCGGGGTGTTGAAGTACGGCGTGTAGGGGAACGACGTCGCCGGGTCCATCGCCGGGAAGCCGGGCTTGCCGGCATACGTCTTGTCGTCGAAGACGTTGCCCTGGGCGTCCTTGTAGGGGTAGGCGGTCTTGTCGCGGTAGGTGTACTGCCCCTCCTTGTAGTTGATGACGTCCGCGGTGTGGTTGGTGATGATGTCGAAGAAGACCTTCATGCCCTTGGCGTGGGCCTTGGCGATGAGTGCCTTGAGGTCGGCGTTGGTGCCGAGGTGCGGGTCGACCTGGGTGAAGTCCGTGATCCAGTAGCCGTGGTAGCCCGCGCTGTCGTTGGGCGGCGTGCCCTGCACGGGCCGGTTCTTGAACGACGGGGTCAGCCAGATCGCCGTCGTGCCGAGGCCCTTGATGTAGTCGAGCTTGGACTCGATGCCCTTGAGGTCGCCGCCGTGGTAGTAGCCGCTGTTGGTCGGGTCGAAGCCGGTGACGGACTTGTCACCGGTGAGGCCGCCCCGGTCGTTCGACGGGTCGCCGTTGGCGAACCGGTCGGTCATGACGAAGTAGTAGCGCTCCTTGGTCAGCCCGGCGCGCAGCGAGTCGCCCGCCATCGCCTTGTCCTGCGCGCCCACCCCACCGGCGAGGTCGAGCGGCCGGATCCCCAGCTGGTGGGTCACGTCGTCGTAGGAGAACTCGAGCCTGGCCGGGCCCTTGAGGACGAGCGGGATGTTCGCCCCGTCCTTCGCGCCGCCGGCACCGTAGTTCTCCGACCAGGAGTGGTCGATGACGACCTTGAGCTCGTAGGAGCCGGCCGGCACGGTGAAGGTGCGGGTGTACGTCGTCCCGCCCCCCACCTGGGTGAGGTCGGTGGCCGTGCAGTCGGCCTGCCAGTCGGCCGAGCAGCCGAGCTCGGACTGCAGGGACCCCGCCAGGGTGGCGGTGCGGGGAGCCGCGGCCGCGGCCGAGGCGGGCAGGGCGGCGGCGAGGGGGACCGCCGCTCCCGAGACTACGACTGCCGCACCGGCGAGGGCGGCGAGGAGGCGGCGGCGTGCAGCCATGACAGCTCCTTTGCTGCGAGGGGGGACGCTGCACCCTAGAACCGGGCAGATCGGACCCGCCATAGCCGGGTGCAACTTTCCGCAAGAAATTGCGAAGTCTTGACCTTCGCAGGTCAGCGGGCCGGGCAGCCGGCCGTCAGCGCGCCGGGCAGCCGGCCGTCAGCGGGCCCGCACCACTCGGCCCTCGTCCCACACCGGGCCGTCCGACTCGAACACCCGGCCGTCCTGGCCGAAGACGAGGAACCGGTCGAACCCGCGCGCGAACCAGCGGTCGTGGGTGACGGCCAGGACGGTGCCCTCGAATGCCGCGAGCCCTTCCTCCAGCGCCTCCGCCGAGTGCAGGTCGAGGTTGTCGGTCGGCTCGTCGAGCAGCAGGCAGGTGGCCCCCGAGAGCTCGAGCAGCAGGATCTGGAACCGCGCCTGCTGGCCGCCGGAGAGCGAGTCGAAGGTCTGCTCCGAGGCCCGGGCCAGCCCGTACCGGTCGAGCACCCTGGCCGCGTCCTCGCGCGGTCGCCCGGCCCGGTGCTCGTCCCCGCGGTGCAGGATCTCGAGCAGGGTGCGGCCCGCGAGTGCCGGCTGCTCGTGGGTCTGGGCGAACCACCCCGGCCGCACCCGCGACCCCAGCCGCAGCCGGCCGGTGTGTGCCACGGGTGCCGGTCGGACGTCGCCCACGGGCTGGTGCTCCAGGTCCGGGTCCGAGCCCCCGGCCGCCACGAGCCGCAGGAAGTGGGACTTGCCCGAGCCGTTGCTGCCGAGGACCGCGACCCGCTCACCGAACCAGACCTCGAGGTCGAACGGCCGCATCAGGCCGGTCAGCTCCAGCCCCTCCGCGACGACGGCACGCTTGGCCGTCCGTCCGCCGGTGAGCCGCATCCGGACGTTCTGCCGCTGGGGCACGGCCTCGGGCGGTCCGGCCTCCTCGAACCGGCGCAGCCGCGTCTCTGCCGCCTGCAGCTTGGGGGCCATGTCGGAGTTGTAGGCGGCCTTCTGCCGGTACATGACGACGAGCGCCTTGAGCTTGGCCTGCTCCTCGTCCCAGCGCCGCCGCAGCTCCTCGAGCTTGGCGTTCCGGTCCTCGCGCGCCTGGTGGTAGGTCGAGAAGCGTCCCGGGTGGACCCACAGCGTCGAGCCGGCAGCGCCCGGCTCCAGCGTCGCGATCCGCGTCGCCACGCGGTCGAGCAGCTCGCGGTCGTGGCTGACGAACAGGACGGTCTTGGGCGAGGCGACGAGCTGTTCCTCGAGCCAGCGCTTGGCGGGGACGTCGAGGTAGTTGTCCGGCTCGTCGAGCAGGAGCACCTCCTCCGGCCCGCGCAGCAGCGCCTCGAGGACGACCCGTTTCTGCTCACCGCCCGACAGCGTCGCGACCCTGCGCCACTGGGCCTGCTCGAACGGGATGCCGAGCGCCGCGACCGTGCAGACGTCCCACAGCGTCTCGTACTCGTACCCACCGACGTCCGCCCAGTCGACCAGCGCCTGCGCGTAGGCCAGCTGGTCGGCCTCGCTGTCCCGCTCCATCATGAGCAGCTCGGTGCGGTCGATCTCGGCAGCGGCCCGGCGCACCGGCTCGGGCGCCACGGAGACGAGCAGGTCACGGACGGTCGAGTCGTCGCGGACCGACCCGATGAACTGGCGCATGACCCCGAGCCCGCCGGACCGGGTCACCGCCCCCTCGTGCGGCGCCAGGTCGCCGGCGACGATCCGGCCGAGCGTCGTCTTGCCCGTCCCGTTGGGGCCGATGAGCGCCACCTTGGCGCCTTCGCCGACCCGCAGGGACACCTCGGCCAGCAGGGGCCTGCCGTCGGGCAGGACGAAGCCGACGCTGTTGATGTCGACGTGGCCCACAGGCAGCAATGGTCCGGCACCACGCGACCGCCCGTCACCCTCTTTTCGCGACCCCGCCTCGGCCGAACGGTCGAGAAGTAGGTAAAGGCTTGTCCAAGTCGGCGGGGGGCACTGTCACGGACTACCGACAATGGATGCAGTCCGCAACGAAACGGCCGCCAACGGACGCAACCGGCCACAAGCGCCGAAGGGGGAAGCACCACCGTGACGCACAGCCTGCGCCTGACCCACCTCGTGGTTAGGGTCGCCGTCGTGGCTCTGCTCGCGATCACCGCCATCGGGGCCACCGCCGCCCTGCGGGCCGAAGCCGTGGTCGAGCAGGTCCCGCCGGGCGCCGCGCGCGCGATGTGGGTGTGGGACACGAGCAACCCCCAGGCCGTGGTCGACCTCGCGGTCGCCCGTGGCATCGGACAGCTGTATGCCGCGGTGCCGCCGAACGTGGGCAGCTCGCCGCAGCTGGCCCAGCTCACGCAGCTCAGCACGCTGGCCCGCCAGAAGGGCCTGCGCATCGACGCCCTCGGCGGGGACCCTGGCTGGGTGGACGACCCCACCTGGGTCGTCGACAACTGGCTCCGGCCCGCGATCGCGACCCACCTGTTCAGCGGGGTCCACGTCGACATCGAGCCCTACGCCACCCCGGCCTGGCAGACCAGTCGCTCCACCGTGGTCCGCAAGTACCTGTCCACGCTCGACACCCTCGTCAAGGCCGCCGGGACGGTGCCCCTGGAGGCAGACATCCCGTTCTGGCTCGACGAGGTCCCTGCCGGGAAGTCGACCCTCGACCGCGAGGTCATGCGCCGCACCAAGGGCGTCACCGTCATGGCCTACCGCAACACCGCAGCGGGTCCCGACGGCACGATCGCCCTCTCCGCCAAGGCGGTCGAGGCCGGCACCGCGCTCGGCGTGCCGGTGCGGATCGGCCAGGAGACCGACGACCTCGGCACCGACCCCGTCGAGGTGAAGCAGACGTTCCACGGCTTCACGGTCGCGCAGATGGAGGTGCAGCTCGACCAGGTCGTCGCTGCCGACAGCTCCTCCCCCTCCTTCGCGGGGCTGGCGATCCACAGCGCGGCGGGCTACGCCGCGATGACGCCCTGACGCACCGGCGCCCGGGCGCTCACTCCAGCGTCCGGACCGACCGGGCCTCCTGCGCCCGCGCCGCGAGCAGTCCGTCCTCGGGGTAGACGACCTCCTCGAGCGAGAGGCCGTGGGGCGGCATGACGACGACCCCCGGGTCCCGCTGCGCAGCCCGCAGCACCTCGGCCGGCCACTGCACCGGACGACGCCCCTCCCCCACCGGGACCACGGCCCCGACGAGCGAGCGGACCATCGAGTGGCAGAACGCGTCGGCCACGACGCGCGCCTCCAGCACGCCGTCGGGGCCACGCTCCCACCCGTAGTCGAGCAGCGTCCGGACCGTCGTCGCCCCCTCCCGGCGCTTGCAGAAGGCGGCGAAGTCGTGCAGCCCGACCAGCGACCGGGCGGCCTCGTCGAGCAGCCCCTCGTCGAGCGGGCGCTTGGTGACGACGGTGTCCCTGCGCCGCAGGGGGTCCACCGCCTCCGGGCGGTCGCACAGCCGGTACCGGTAGCGGCGGCGCAGGGCGGAGAACCGGGCGTCGAAGCCCGCCGGGGCGACGGCCACGGCCCGCACCACGACGTCGGGCGGCAGGATGCCGCGCAGCCGGGTCAGGGCAGCCGCCTCCGGCGAGCGGTCCGAACGCCCCGGCAGCGCCGCCCACGCCTCCGGGTCCGGGTCGAGGTGCACGACCTGCCCCCGCGCGTGCACCCCTGCGTCGGTGCGGCCGGCGACGACGAGCCGGACGGGCTCGGTCACGCGCAGCAGGGTGCCGAGGGCCGCCGACAGCTCGCCCTCCACCGTGCGCAGCCCGGGCTGGGTCGCCCACCCGGAGAAGTCGGTCCCGTCGTAGGAGACGTCGAGGCGCACGCGCAGGGGCGGCGACGCGGTCGACATGGTGGCGAGCCTACCGACGGCCCGCGCGCGCTCTGCCACAGTGGGCCCGTGACCGGCACGGACCTCGAACGCACCCCGCTGTCCACCCATCGCCGCGCGGTGGCGGCCGCCTTCGGCGCCCAGGGGCTGCTGTTCATCTCGCTCACCACCCGGCTGCCGCGGTTCCAGGACCAGTGGGGGCTCACCGAGCTCGCGGTCTCGGGCCTGCTGCTCATGGTGGTCCTGCTCGCGGGCCTCGGCTCGGTGCTGGCCGAGCTCGGGGCCAAGCGCGCCGGCAGCGCCACGGTGCTGCGCGGCGCGCTCGTCCTCGCAGGTCTCGGCCTCGCCGTGGTGGCGCTCGCCCCGGCCGAGCCCGTCTTCGTGGCCGGCCTCGCGGCATACGGCCTCGCGCTGGGCTCGATCGACGCCACGACGAACATGCAGGCGGTGGCGCTCGAGCACCGCTACGGCCGCACGATCCTGCCGACCTTCCACGGCGCGTGGACCCTGGGCGGCATCGCCGCCACCCTCGTGGCCATCGCGGTCAGCGGTGTCGGCATCACGGTCGGGCTGCTGCCGCTCGCGGCGCTCGGCGTGCTCGCCGCTGCCGCGCCGTTCCTGCCGCACGACGTCACCCCCGTCGAGCCGGCAGCGTCGGGGTCGGTGCCGTGGCGGCGCATCCTGCTGCTCGGGGCGGCGATGGTGCTCTTCTACATGGTCGACACCGCCGCCACGACGTGGGGCCCGGTCTTCCTGCACTCGGCGCACGACGCCCCGGACTGGCTGCTGCCCCTGGCGACGCTGCCCTACCTCGTCGCGAGCGGGGCGTCCCGGCTCGGCGGCGATGCGGCCGTGGCGCGCTGGGGCTCGGTCCCCCTCCTGCGGGCCGGCGCCGTGGTGGCGGCGCTCGCGCTCGCCGTCATCGTCTTCTCCCCCACGTGGGCCGTCGCGGTGCTCGGCTTCACGGTGCTCGGCGGGTCGGTCGCGGTCATCGCGCCGCTGAGCTTCTCCGCCGCGGCCGCGGTCGCCGGCAGCGGGCTCGACCCCGAGGCGCGGCGGGCCCGCGTGGACGCGGTCATCGCCCGGTTCAACCAGTTCAACTACGTGGGCGGCCTGCTCGGGGCGGTGCTCACCGGGGCGGTGGGCGCCGGCTCGCTGCGGATCGGGTTCGCCGTGCCGATGGTGCTGGTGCTGCTGATCCTCCCGCTCGCGGGCGCCTTCCGCGACGCCTGACCGCCGGGGCCCCGGGCAGGACCGCTGGGAACGCGGAACGGGCCGCCCACCCC
>NZ_JBHUYG010000098.1:0-16037 GCF_042668795.1 Pedococcus sp. NPDC057267
GACCCGGGCCGACGCCGGTTCTCAGTGCGTCACAACGGGATTCGTCACACCGATCGCGTCACGCCGATCGCGTCACGGTGCGGTCGTCAGCGCCGCGACGTAGCCGGGAGCCTTGGGCGATCCCCAACCGGTGGTGAGGTCGTAGCCGGGCGTGGTCGGCCAGCCCGGGACCGGGTCCGGGTGCACGAACCCGTCCGCACCCGTGTCCCACATGCGGTTGTCCTGCAGCACGCCGCTGGGCGCGGTGCCGTAGGTGTGGGCGACCACGTCGCTGAACGCGGTGGCCCGCGGGAACGACGGCGCGTAGATCGCCTCGTTGAGGTTGCCGATGCCCTGCTTGCCGGCCGCCGCGCGCGAGGCGTTGGCGATCGCGGTCAGCGCGGCGACCTGCGGCGAGGACGCGGACGTGCCGCCGAAGACGCCCCACTGGACGCCGTCGAGGTTCTGGAAGTACGAGTGGTAGACGAGCACGCCACCGTTGACGGCCGCGTTCCAGGCGACGTCGGGGACCCCACGGTGCGAGCCGACCACCGACGCGACGCCGGACTGCCACGACGGGCGCGGGTAGACGCTCGACTGGCCGCCGCCGGTGCCGATCCCGGCCCAGCTCTCGTTCCAGACGGCCTGGGTGCTGCCGCCCGGGTTCCAGCCCCAGTACAGCGGGTTGCGGCTGCCGTCGTCGTTGAACGGCTTGTCCTGCGTCGGGTTCCACGTCCAGCCGGACTGCACCTGGGTGCCGCCGACCGACGTCACGTACGGCGAGGAGTTCGGGTAGCTCACCGATGGGTGGTCCACCGTCTGCGTCTGGTGGTGCGCCCGCCCGGTGCCGAGCGAGCCGTTGTCACCGGCGGAGGAGAAGAAGGTGTCGTGCTTGGCCAGCCCGCGCTGGAACGTCTGGTCGAACTTCGCGAACTGCCCTGCCGCGGAAGCGCCGCCGAAGGCCTCCTCGCTGGTGCCGAACGACATCGAGAACACCGTGCCGGCCGGGTACTTGGCGACGGCCCAGTCGATGGCCTTCATCATGTTGGGCATGCCCTGGACGCCCTGGGTCTCGGCGACCGGGGTGCCGATGAGGACGATGTGCGCCTTGGGGGCGATGGCGTACGCCCACTGCACGTCGAGGTTCGCCTCGCCGGCCCAGCCCTCGGCGGACGTCGGGCCCGCCTGGCCGCTGCCGTTGCCGGTGGCGTGGGTGTAGTCGACGTTGCCGATCGGGAACGCGGCCTCGAAGTCGGGCTTGGGTCCGTTGAAGGTCTTGGCGAAGAAGTCGACGTCCTGCGCCGCGGTCGGGCTGCCGTAGGAGTCGACGAGGACGATGGTCTGCCCGGCGCCATCCGTGGTGCTCGGGGTGAGCGGTGCCAGACCGTAGAAGGCGCGGATCTGGTCCGGGGTGTAGCAGTGGAGGGTCGTCGAGACGCGTCCATCCGGGGCCGGGCGCGTGCACGCGACAGCGCCGGCGTCGGCCCCCTTCGCGTGGAACGCGGACTCCGGCGCCTGTGCCGACAGGTCCGTGCCGGTCAGCACCGGCGCGGTGGACGCGGCCAGCGCGGGGCCTCCGGCCGCGAGGCCGAGACCGGCGGCCACCACGGCGGCGACCACACCGAGCTTCAGGGTCATCGTGTGCTCCCTTGGTTGGACGGCGGGGACCGGTCGGTCCCCGAGGACACCCTCGGGTCGGGGTCCTCCGACAGGCTCGGACGTTCGGGTGATTTCGGGCATGACAAACGTCATGGATTCGCGGACGGGTCGGATCGGGTCGCCGGCGTCCTAGGGTCGTGCCGTGAACCCCTTGCTGCGTGACGTGCTCCCGGTCCTGGGCCTCGACGAGGCGTATGCCGCCGAGCACCTCGACCTCGCCGGTGGCAGCTTCCTGCCGTCCGCTCTGCCCGTCGGCACCCTCGCCGCGGGGTCGGTGGCGGCCGCCGGGCTGGCCGGGCTGGCGCTCACCGGCGGGCGCCGGGTGCACGTCGACCCCCGACAGGTGGCGACCTCGTTCCGGGCCGACCAGGTGCAGCAGGTCGACGGCCGACCGGTCGAGGGCTTCGCCCCGCTGTCCGGTTTCTTCGCCGCCTCCGACGGCTGGGTGCGCACGCACGCGAACTACCCGCACCACCGCGACCGGCTCCTGCGGGCGCTCGACCTCCCGGCGGACGCAGGACGGCCGGAGGTCGTCGCAGCGCTCGCGGAGCGGCCCGCCCAGGAGGTGGAGGACGTCGTCACCGCCGACCACGGCATCGCGGTGCGGGTGCGCACCCTGGCGGAGTGGATGGCGGGGGAGCAGGCTCGGGCCGTCGACAGCCACGACCTCCTCGCCGTCGAGCGGGAGCCGGCCGCAGGGCCGGTTGCCCCGGTGGACGTGGCGACGCTCGGTCGCCGGGTGCGGGTGCTCGACCTGACCCGAGTCCTCGCGGGACCGGTCGCGACCCGGACGCTCGCGTTCCTCGGGTGCGACGTCCTGCGGGTCGACAGCCCGCACCTGCCCGAGCTCGAGGCGCTGCACCTCGACACCGACTCGGGCAAGCGGTCCACGCTCGTCGACCTGCACGTCGAGCACGCCCGCGATCGACTCCACGAGCTGCTCGCCCAGGCCGACGTGCTGGTGACCGGCTACCGGCCGGGTGCGCTCGCGGCATACCACCTCGACGCGGCGGGCGTCGCGGAGCGGCACCCGCACGTGGTCCACGCGAGCCTGTCCGCGTGGACCCCCGACGGGCCGTGGGGAGGCCGGCGCGGGTTCGACTCGATCGTCCAGGCGGCGACGGGCATCTCCCTGCTCGAGTCGGCGGACGGCGTCGTCCCCGCCGCCATGCCGGCGCAGGCCCTCGACCACGCCACCGGCTACCTGCTGGCGGCGGGCGTCCTCACGGCCCTGCGCGCCCGCGCCACGCAGGGCGGGACGTGGCGGGTCCGGGCGCACCTCGCCCGCACGGCGCACTGGCTCCTGCGCAGCGACGCTCTGGACGGACCCGCAGAGCCGGTCGCCGAGACGGGCCCGTGGACCGTGGCGACACGGACCGAGGCGGGTGTGGTGACTGGCCCCCGGCCGGCGTTCCGCGTCGACGACGGCCCGACGGAGTTCGCGTGGGTCGGCCGCCGGTGGGGGAGCGACGAGGCGGAGTGGGCCGACCGGGACTGACCCGACCGGGAGGTCGCCGCGGCGGCGCCCCCGTCAGTGCTGGGGCGCCGGGACGTTCCGCGGGTCGAACCCGAAGGGCAGCTCGAGGCGGTGGGCGGCCATGAGCGTGTCGTCGGTGAGGACGTCCCGGGTGGTGCCGTCGGCGACGACCACGCCACCGGACAGCACCACGGACCGGGGGCAGAGCTCGTACGCGTAGGGCAGGTCGTGGGTGACCATCAGGACCGTGACGTCCAGGGAGCGCAGGATGTCGGCGAGCTCGCGCCGCGACGCCGGGTCGAGGTTGGACGAGGGCTCGTCGAGGACGAGGATCTCCGGCTCCATCGCCAGCACCGTGGCGACCGCGACGCGACGGCGCTGGCCGAACGACAGGTGGTGTGGCGGCCGGTCGATGTGCTCGAGCATCCCGACCTGCTCCAGCGCCCGGACGACACGGGCCTCGAGCGCGGCTCCCCGCAACCCGAGGTTGGCGGGGCCGAACTCCACGTCGGCGCGAACGGTCGGCATGAAGAGCTGGTCGTCGGGGTCCTGGAAGACGACGCCGACCCGGCGGCGGACCTCCATGAGGTTCTCGCCCGTGACCGGCAGCCCGGAGACCTCGACCGACCCGGCCCCGCCGGACAGGATGCCGTTGAGGTGCAGCACCAGGGTGGTCTTGCCCGCGCCGTTGGGCCCGAGCAGGGCGACCCGCTCGCCGCGGTGCACGTGCAGGTCGACGCCGAACAGGGCCTGGTGGCCGTCGGGGTAGGCGTACGCGAGACCGCGGACGTCGAGGACGGGGGTGGTCACGCGGCGACTCCCAGGAGCAGGGCGGCAAGGGCCGCGACGGGCAGGGCTGCGGCGAGCCGCCACTG
This sequence comes from Pedococcus sp. NPDC057267, assembly GCF_042668795.1. Classification (NCBI taxonomy): domain Bacteria; kingdom Bacillati; phylum Actinomycetota; class Actinomycetes; order Micrococcales; family Intrasporangiaceae; genus Pedococcus; species Pedococcus sp. NPDC057267. The sequence continues at coordinate 3,991 of NZ_JBHUYG010000098.1, forward strand.
GGCGGCGGTCGCGGTCATGGGGTGCGGCACCGGCATACGCCCGGTGTAGCCGCGGGACAGCATCGCGAGGTGGACGCGCTCGCCCCGCTCGTAGGACCGGATGAACAGCGCCCCCACGGTGGACGCGAGTGCCGGCCAGGACCGCACCGACCGGGCGCGGAAGCCGCGGGACTCACGGGCCACCCGCATCCGCGACAGCTCGCCGGTCACCACCTCGAGGTACCGGATCATGAAGCCCATGATCTGCACCAGCTGGTGCGGCATGCGCAGCCGCTCCAGACCGGCGACGACGTCCCGGGGCTCGGTGGTCGCGGCGAGGAGCAGTGACGCCAGCACGCCGAGGGTGCCCTTGACGAGCAGCGCGGCGGCACCGGCCAGCCCGTGCTGGGACAGGCTGAACGGCCCGACCTGGACGCGGGGCCCGGTGGCGACGAACGGCAGCAGCAGAGCGAAGACGACGAAGGGCACCTCGACGACCATCCGCCGGGCCAGGTACCGCGCAGGCACCTGGGAGGCCGCGACGGCGACGGCGAGCAGGACCGCGTGCACCGCGAACACCCACGGCAGGTCACGCGGCGTCGCCACCACGACGACGACGTAGGCCACGAGGGCGACGAGCTTGGTGTGGGCCGGCAGGCGGTGGATCGGCGAGTACCCGTGGAAGTGCAGGTGGTGCCCGTGGCCGGCGCCCCCACCCGTCGTCCGCTCCGTCGGGGTCGACGTCCCCGTCGCGGTCCCTGCGCCGGACGGGCCCGTCCGGCGCAGGTTCCAGAAGAGGCCTGCGCCGAGGGCGGCGACCAGGGCCACTCCGATGACGCCGGCCAGGCCTCGGGACAGCCGGGCGTCGCCGATGCCCCTGGTCGCGTACCCGGAGAAGGGCGAGCCGTCGGAGGCGTGCGGGGTTGCGGTGCTGCCGAAGCCGAGCGTGCGGGCGACGTGGTTGAGGCCGTCCGGGTGCTTGGAGGCGTAGAAGGAGACGACGCCGGCGAGCAGCAGGGCCACGACGAGCCCGGTCAGCAGCAGGGACCGCGAGCTCACCGGAGGGCGGGTGCCGGAGCGGCTGCGGCCGGGGACGGCCCCCGCCGGTGCGGGGGTGGCGGGACCACCTGTCGCGGTTGCGGGTGGGCCGGGGTGGGCGGCCGGGCTCCCGTGCGTGACGGCCACCCCCGCGCGGACGGCGAGCTCGCGCCGGGCCAGGACCTGGCGGGCGCCGTGGACGAGGTCGGGCCTCACGGCGAGGATCGAGGAGACGGCGAGCCCGGTGATGACCGCCTCGCCGACGCCGATGAGCACGTGCCAGCCGACCATCGCGGTGACCAGGCGGTCGAGCGGGATGGCTGCCTGGCCGCCCACGGCATACAGCCCGCAGAAGGCCAGCGCCGCGACCGGCACCGAGACGAACGCCCCCGCGACGGCCGCGGGGGCCACCATCGTCACGCGCCGGGGGAGCGCGGACTGGACGAGCCGGAACACCAGGTAACCGGACCAGACCCCGACCAGGCCCATGAGCGTGATGTTGGTGCCCAGTGCGGTGAGGCCGCCGTCGGCGAAGAGCAGCCCCTGCACGAGGAGCACCACCGTGAGGCAGAGCGTGGCGGTCGCGGGGCCGACCAGGACGGCGGCCAGCGCCCCGCCGAGCAGGTGGCCGCTGGTGCCGGCGCCGACGGGGAAGTTGAGCATCTGCGTGGCGAAGACGAAGGCCGCCACGAGACCGGCCAGGGGTGCCGTGCGGTCGTCGAGCTCGCGGCGGGCCGCGCCCACGAGGGCCGACCCGACACCCACCGTCGCGACGCCTGCGGTGGCCCATGACGTGGGGGCGTCGAGGAATCCGTCGGGGACGTGCACGGGGCTCCTGCCAGTCGGGTGGACCGCACCCACCTGGGATAGGTTGGGGACGCTGCTGGAGACCACCTTATTGCAAACGAGTTGCAACAACAGAACCCCGGCGAGAGCGAGGCGACCATGGCTGACCGTCTGACCCCCGGCGACACCGCCCCCGACTTCACCCTCCCCGACGACAAGGGCGGCAAGGTCACCCTGTCGGACCTGCGGGGCAAGCAGGTCATCGTGTACTTCTACCCCGCGGCCATGACGCCGGGGTGCACGACCCAGGCCTGCGACTTCAGCGACAACATCGCCAGCCTGCGCGGCCACGGGTACGAGGTGCTCGGCATCTCCCCGGACTCGCCCGAGAAGCTCGCGAAGTTCCGCGAGAAGGACGGCCTGACCATCACGCTGCTCTCCGACGCCGACAAGCAGGTCATGACGAGCTACGGCGCGTACGGCAAGAAGAAGCTCTACGGCAAGACCGTGGAGGGCGTCATCCGCAGCACCCTCGTCGTCGACGAGAAGGGCACGGTCACCCACGCGCAGTACAACGTCAAGGCCACCGGGCACGTGGCCAAGCTGCGCCGCGACCTCGGCATCGACGACTGATCCCGGCCCACCGCCGAACCCACCAGCCGGACCGCAGGAGGCGACCATGAGCGAGCACACCGCACCGAAGTCCGTCGACGAGATCGAGGCCGAGATCGCGGCGGCACGCAGCCGCCTCGCCGGCACCGTCGACGAGCTGCACACCCGCACGGCCCCGCAGGAGATCGCCCGGCGCCAGGTCGAGACCGCCAAGGTGAAGTTCACCGAGGCGACCCGCACCCCCACCGGGGAGCTGCGCACCGAGCGCCTCGCCGCGCTGGCCGCAGCGGCGGTGGCCCTCATCGGGCTGGGTGCCGTGCGCCGCCGCCGTGGCTGAGGACACCTCCCGCCTGCCGATCCGGATGCTGCACGACCGCGTCCTCGTCGCCCTCGAGGGCGAGGGGGAGCGGCGATCCGGGGGAGGCATCGTCATCCCGGCGACCGCCAGCATCGGGCGGCGGCTGTCGTGGGGCTCGGTCGTCGCCGTCGGCCACAACGTCCGCCAGGTCGAGCTCGGCGACCGGGTGCTGTTCGACCCCGAGGACCGCGCGGAGGTCGAGGTGCAGGCCAAGGACTACGTGGTCCTGCGCGAGCGCGACATCCACGCCGTCGCCGCCGCCCGGGTCGACGACGGCCAGACCGGCCTCTACCTCTGACCCCTGCTGCCGACGCGCGCCGCAGGCGTCACGCCGCCACGGGCAGCCCTGCCTCGCGCCACGCCCGGAAGCCGCCGACCACGTCGGTGGCCCTGCGGATCCCCAGTCGCAGCAACGCATCCGCAGCCAGTGACGAGGTGTAGCCCTCCTGGCACAGCACGATGACGCGGGTGTCGAAACCTGCTTCGGGGCGACGTGCCGCGCTGCGCGGGTCGAACCGCCACTCGAGCACGTTGCGCTCCACGACCAGGGGTGCGAGGTGGGTCGCGACCTCGCCCTCGGTCGCCCGCTGGGCCGCCGGCCGGATGTCGACCAGGAGGGCCCGGCCGAACAGCACCTCCTGGTAGGCGGCGCGCGCGCTCACCCGCAGCAGGCGGCTGCGCGCATCCCGCAGCTGGTCGTCGATCCCGTCGTAGAGCGGGGCGTCCCAACCGCGACCGGTGACGGGGCTGTCCGCGGGCGCCGGCGTGCTGGTCGGGTCGCTGTATAGGCGGGACTCCCAGAAGACGGACGCCGTGGCCGGCGCCGTCGCGGTTGGCGGGGTGGCCGGGGCGACCCGCGCTGTCGCGGTGGCCAACGCCGTCGCGGTGGCGGTCACCACTGCTCCCCGGCACGCTCGACGCCGAGGGGACGCAGGACGTCGTCGACGAGCGTGTAGCGGGTCATGCCGCGCAGGGCGGGGGAGTAGACGTGCACGGACAGCGCCGGCCGGTCCCCGAGGTTGCCGACGTTGTGCACGTGGCGGGCGCCGAACGAGCGGCCCTCCCCCTCCCAGAGGAACCGGTCGTGGACGGTGCCCGACGCCCAGGTCTGCTCGGCGAGCTCGCCGCGGACGGTGAGGAAGGCGCCCTCGGACTCGAGGTGGTCGTGCCATCCGGTGCCGCTGCCGACCGGCCAGGCGATCAGCCAGATCTCCAGGTGTTCGGTGGCGTCGAGCCGGGTCCAGGTGCGCTCGCGCGCGTCGAGGTCGACGTACCGGTGCAGGTCAGGGTCGGAGGCGAAGAGGTGCGCGGTGCGCAGCAGCTGGTGACGGGTGAAGCGGTTGACGCCGGGGGTCCCGGCGGTGGTGGCGATGCTCACGGTGGTGCTCCTGGTCAGTGGTCTGGATGTCGGAATGCGTTGCGGGGCAGCACATTCGGGGACATACGGAACCCTGCGTCAGGTGCAGGTCGAGGTGGATGCGGCGGTATGCCGTGTGGCTGGTCGTCGTGGCCATGAGGTGGTCTCCGGTCTCGTGCGTCCTGCCGGGAACGGCGGACGCGGGCTGGTGCGGGCTGAGGTCAGGCGCAGCAGCGACACCGCATGACGCCGTGGCACATGGACACCATGTGCGTGCGCGTCGTGGCGGTGGAGGAGGTCACGACACCAGTGGAGCACGGGGCCGCACGGCCCGTCCACGAGGGGGGTGCCGCGTCTCGCGGAACGGGACGCGGCGGGCCGCGCGAGCTCCGGTCCGCGGGCCTGGGGTGGGTAGCGTGAGGGCGTGCCGAGCCCGACAGTCCCCGACCGCCCGCTGCGGATCGCCGTGGCGGGGATGTGGATCGAGTCGTCCACGTTCTCGCCGCACCGGGCGGAGGCCCGCGACTTCCACGTGATGGGGGGCGAGGAGCTCCTCGCGCGGCACGGCATACGACCGAACGACGAGGACGGGATCCGTTGGTACGGCGTGCACTTCGCACGGTCGCTGCCCGGCGGCGCGGTCCTGGCCGAGGTGTACCACCACCACCTCGAGCGCATCTGCTCCGGTCTGCGGGCGCTGCTCGACGCCGGCGCCCTCGACGGGGTGCTGCTCGACATCCACGGCGCCATGAGCGTCGTCGGCCTGGACGACGCCGAGGCCGACCTCGTGCGCACCGTGCGCTCCGTGGTCGGCAGTGACGCCGTGCTCGCCGCCGCGATGGACCTGCACGGCAACGTCTCCCGCGAGCTCGCGGAGCAGGTCGACCTGCTCACGTGCTTCCGGATGGCGCCACACGAGGACGCCGACGAGACCCGTGCCCGCGCTACCGCAACGCTCGTCGAGGTGCTGCGTGCGGGTCGGCGGCCCGTGCGCGCGTGGGTCCCGGTCCCCGTGCTGCTCCCGGGCGAGAAGACCAGCACGAGGGTGGAGCCCGCCCGCAGCCTGTATGCCGCCGTGCCCGAGGTGGCCGCCCGCGAGGGTGTCCTCGACGCGGCCGTGTGGGTCGGGTACGCGTGGGCGGACGAACCGAGGTGCAGTGCGGCTGTCGTGGTGCAGGGCTGGGACGAGGACGCCTGTGCCGCAGGGGCCCGCGAGCTGGCCGACCGGTTCTGGGCCCTGCGCGACGAGTTCGCCTTCGTCGGTCCGCCGGGGACCCTCGACGAGGCTGTCGACGCCGCGCTCGCCTCGACCGCGCGGCCGTACGTCATCTCGGACTCCGGCGACAACCCGGGCGCGGGCGGCACGGGCGACGTGACGTGGACGCTGGCCCGGCTGCTGCAACGGCCCGAGCTCACCGCGCCGGAAGGGCCGACCACGCTGGTGGCGTCGGTGTTCGACGCAGCTGCCCTGACCCAGCTGCGTTCGTGCCGGGTGGGTGACGACGTCGACCTCGAGGTCGGCGCCCGGACGGTGCCCTCGCCGGCGCCGCCCGTCCGGCTGCGCGGCGTGCTCGTCTCGCTGCACGAGGGCGATCCCCAGGCCGGGGGAGTGGCCGTCGTCCGCGTGGGCGGACTGCACGCCGTGGTCACGGAGTTCCGGACGGCGTTCCACGACGTCGCGGACTTCGCCGCGATCGGGCTCGACCCGTTCGCCGCGGACATCGTCGTCACGAAGATCGGGTACCTCGAGCCGACCCTGCACGACCTGGCGGCGGGCTGGACCCTGGCCCTCACCCCGGGTGGCGTGGACCAGGACCTCGCACGACTCGGGCACCACCGAATCCGGCGGCCCATGCACCCGTTCGACGACGCGGCGCACCTGGGAGGGGGGCTGGGAGCCGGACCTCACGCCGGTCGTCCTCAGGGGACCGGGCCGGCTCGACCGCGTGGTGTCGCCGCCGTCGCCCACGACGCCGACGCCGACAGCGACGCCGACGCAGGCCCAGGCGCACGCGACGACCACGACGGGGGCCCAGGCATGACCGCGCATCCCCCCGGGACGCCACCGGCGCTGGAGCTGGCGGTCCAGGACGTCGCCGGGGCACGGGTGGCCGCGCGCCTGGGGGTCCAGCGAGTCGAGCTGTGCTCGGCGCTCGCGCTCGGTGGCCTGACGCCGTCCCGCGCGGTGGTGGAGGCGGCGGTGGCGGCTGCGGAGGGCGTGGGTGTGCACGTCCTGGTGCGTCCCCGCGCCGGGGACTTCCGGTACGACGCGGACGAGGTCGAGGTGATGGTGGCCGACGTGCGCCACACGGTCGCCGCGGGTGCAGAAGGCGTGGTCGTCGGCGCCCTCGACGACGCGGGCCTCCCTGCCCTGACCGTGCTCGACCGGCTGCGGGCCGCGGCCGACGGGGTGCAGGTGACGTTCCACCGGGCGGTGGACGTCAGCGCCGACCCGGTGGCCGCCGTGGGCCTCCTGGCTGGGTCGGGGGTCGACCGGGTCCTGACCTCCGGCGGGGCCGCCCGCGCCGTCGACGGCGCGGACCAGCTGCACCGCATGGTCGAGCTCGCCGCAGGCAGGGTCGAGGTCATGGCGGGGGCCGGCATCGACGCCGCCGCCGTGCCCGCGCTCCTCGCCACCGGGGTGGACGCGCTGCACTTCTCGGCCAAGCGACGCGTGGCCGCACGCGGCATACCGCTCGGGCAGTCGGAGGACGGGCACGACGTCACGGACGAGGGCCTGGCCGCGGCAGTCGTCGCCGCCGCCCGCGGTGGCGCGGTCGAGCCGCCACTGCGACCCGGGTCGTGAGGCGCTAGACCTGAAGGCGTGACCCAGCACCACCCGCCCCAGCGCAAGCACCCGGGCGAGGCTCGCCTGCCGGCAGCCGTCGCCGTTGCGGTCGCCGTCGGCCTGTATGCCACGCTGCCGGAGGGCTTGCTCGTGGTGCCCCGCGTGGTGGTGCCGGTCCTCGAGGGGGGCTGGGCGTCCGGCTTCATCGACTACTTCTACGTGTCGGTGACCAACAGCTCAGCGTTCAGCCCGACCGACACCATGCCCCTGACGCCCCGCGCGAAGATGCTCATGGCCGTCGAGTCGGTGTCCGCGCTCATGCTCTCGGTCCTCGTCATCGCCCGCGGCATCAGCCTGATCAAGTAGCGCGCCCAAACGACTCGTCGTCGGTGGGTCGAGACCGGTCGGCTGCTGTCGCACCGATGTCGGCCAGCGCGCCGAGCACCGTGCGCACCGCAGCCCGCTCGGCAACATCCTTGCGCGACAACGCCACCAGACGTCGCGTGGCGCGGACCCCGACCAGCGGCTTCATGACCACGGCTGGGTTGTGGCGCGTGGTGAACCGCGGCAGGAGGGCGACGCCCAGGCCGCGAGCGACCATCGCCTCCACCAGGCGGTTGTCCCGCACGCGCTGCAGCCGCTCGACCTTCTGGCCCGTGGCGTTCTCGATCGCGATCACGACCGTGTCGAACGGGTAGCCCTCCGGCACCCCGATCCAGCGTTCGTCGACGACCAGCTCCGGGGTCAGGTGGTGGCGCCGGGCGAGCCGGTGACCCCGGGGCAGCGCGACGTCGAGGGGCTCCTCGACCAGGACGCGGCGCGTCACGTGCGCCGAACTCCTGTCCCTGGCGCCGGTGATCGTGTGCCCGATGACGATGTCGTGGTCTGCGGCGAGGCCCACGAACTCCTCCTCTGCCACGTCGACGTCGTGGAGTGCGATGTCGAGCCCGGTGTCCTGCAGGCGGTGCAGCAGGTCGGGGAGCAGCACCTCGGCCGCGCTGGGCAGAGCTGCGACTGTCACCGAGCCGACCGGCGCGTCGCGCAGCTCGTCGAGCCGGGCCTGGACGCGGGCCATGGCCGTGGCGACCTCGACCGCCCCCTCTGCCAGCAGGGTCCCGGCCCGCGTCAGGCGCAGGCCGCGGCCGTGGGGAGCCACGAGCGGCATACCGGCCTCGCGTTCAGCCGAGCGCAGCTGTTGCGAGACCGCGGACGGGGTCCGGTGCGTGGCTGTTGCCACCGCCGTGAGGGTGCCACGCTCCGCCAGCTCGCGCAGGAGGTCGAGATGACGAGGATCCATGTAGCCGACCTTAATGATTGATAAAAGAAGTTGCGATAGTGCTTCATCATCTTGGTCGTCATGCTGGGCCCATGTCCACTGCCCTCCCGTTGTCACACCGGGCTCTCGCCTGCGCCGTGGCAGTCATCTGGGGCGTCAACTTCCTCGCCATCCACCTGTCGCTGCAGCAGTTCCCGCCCCTCTTCCTGGTCGCCCTGCGGTTCGCCCTGCTTGCGGTGCCGACGCTCGTCCTCGTGCCGCGCCCGCGGGTACCCGCCAGGTGGCTGGTCGGTTACGGCCTCGGCTTCGGGGTGCTGCAGTTCAGCTTCCTCTACAGCGGGATGGCAGCCGGAATGCCCGCGGGGCTGGCCTCGTTGGTGCTGCAGGCGTCGGGACCGATCACCCTCGTGCTGGGCGCCGTGCTCCTGCGCGAGAAGGTGCTCCCTCGCCAGTGGACGGGCGTGGCGGTGGCGGGGTGCGGAATGGCGGTCGTGGGCGTCGCCCGCGCGGGTGGGGCAGAGCTCCTGCCGTACCTCCTCGTCCTGCTCGGTGCCCTGGGATGGGCCCTCGGCAACCTGTCCAGCCGCCTGGCTGCGCCGCCCAACCCGCTGCACCTGACCCTCTGGATGTCAGTGGTCGTGCCCGTGCCGATGCTGGTCCTCTCGCTGGTGGTCGAGGGACCGGACGCGATCCTGAGGTCCCTTGCCACCTCCCTGACCACTGCCGCCGTCCCGGCGTGGGCCGGCCTCGCCTACACGGTCGTCATCGGGACGGTCGTGGGGTCGGGGATCTGGACGTGGCTGCTCGCCCGGCACCCTGCCGGCGTGGTCGGGCCGTTCTCGATGCTCGTGCCGGTCGTCGGCATGCTGACCGCCGGGGTCGCGCTGGGCGAGCGACCGGCGCCGCTGGAACTCGTGGGTGGGTTCGTCGTCGTGGCGGGGGTGCTCCTGGGTGCCGGCCGTGGACGCAGGGTGTCGGTGCCGCCTGCAGCGGCGCCGGTGGAGGTGCCGGCGTCCTGCGCCGAGGTGGCCGTCGACGACCTCCGCCGGGATCTCGAGGGCGTCGAGGAGCCCCACGATGTCGTCGCGGAGGTCTGAGCCGGTGTAGTCCGGACGTCCCGGTGAGCACGTGCTGGAGCGACCGGTGTCGCGGCGGTCGCCGTCGCCCGATGGCCCTGGTCTACGTCATTGGCGTGAGGACAGGCGCACTCAACCCGGCTTGTACTTGTTTGCGGGTCAAAAGGGCGTATTCCGCTCGTCGAGGGCGGTATGCGGCCTCTTGGCCCGGTCGGAACCGGTCTCTGCGCGAGGCCGGGCGAAACGGTCCCGAGGGACCGGCACACAGGGCGACCGCGGGCAGGGACGGCACCCGCAGCACGAACGGACTCCGAACGAGGAGGAACGAAACCATGGCTGCGACGACGCTCGAGATCCGCGACGGCAACCCGTGGTGGCTGAGCACCGACATCTGGGTCGTCCCGGGCGACGACCCCACCGGTCCGCCGGGGAGCCCCGTCGGCGGACAGACCGCAGACGTGTGGGCCACCGTCACCAACCAGGGGCCGGCGGACGTCACCGACGCCCGGGTGGACTTCGTCTGGGCCGACCCCTCGCTCCAGGTGGCCCGGTCGACCGCGCACCCGATCGGCTCAGGGTACGTCACCGTCGCTGCCGGCCAGTCGATGGACGTGCTGTGCCTGACGCCCTGGCTGCCGGTCGTCGTCAACGACGGGCACGAGTGCCTCGTCGCCGTGGTCGTGTCCTCCGCGGACCCGCTGCCGTCCCCGCTGCCGGATGCGTACGACCCGCCGACCTATCACCAGGTGGCCCAGCGGAACCTGACCGTGCTCGCCTCCGGCGGCCAGATGCGGGTGCTGACCCTCACCCTCGTCGCAGGGGCCAGGGTCGCCAAGTCCGCCCACGTCCGGATCGAGGAGCGCCAGAGCCTGGACCGCGACATGGTCGAGCACCTCGGCCTGTCACACCTGGAGCCGGCGCGAGCCGGGACGGTGCGGGCCACCCTCGCGGTCGGGCCGGCCCTGTGCCCCGACCCCGCGGCCGAGGCCAAGGGGCACCGGGAGCTCGACGTCCGGGTCCCGGCGGGCACCCGCACACCGCTGCGCCTGGCCATCGACAGCCGCCGGCTCCAGCGCGGCCAGTACGAGGCGGTGCACGTCGTGGAGTACGACGGCGACCGCGAGACGGGAGGAATCATGTTCGTGGTCACCCACGCGAGGGACACCAGCCCGAGCCGGACAGGCGAGGGGCGGGAGCAGTCATGAGCGCCACGCCGCTGCAGGTGCTGAGCCGCCCGTTCGCGGTCGAGCCGATCACCCACGTCATGCTGCCGGACGGCATCTTCGACAACGCGATCTACAACCTCGAGATCACCTGCCACGTCACGAACACCTCGTCGGCAGACCTGACCGACGTCGAGGTCTACCTCGAGGGCGTCAGCGACCCCGGCGTGGCCGTCGTGCCGCAGACGCACGTGCTGCCCCGGGTCCCCGCGAACGCCACCGTCACCGTGTCCTGGCGGGCGAACTTCGAGAACGCCAGCCCGGGCAAGCCACGGGTGAGCGTCGTCGCCACGGCGGCGGGGTTCTCGTCCCGGCGCTCGCTGAGCCAGATCTTCGTCACGCAGACCCGGTACGACACCACGACGCGCGCCTGGACCTGCACCCTCGACGAGGGGACCCTGACGATGTCCAAGGTCAAGGTCATCGGACCGGGCGACGAGTGGGACCAGGACCCGGCGGACGGGAAGTGCCACGACACGCCCCTCGGCCCCTGGGTGCCCGTCGGCTTCACGGCGGAGTGGCAGCCCAACCCGGCCTACGAGGGTGTGCACGGGGACCTTCCGTTCTCCGACCCGTGGTGGAAGGTCGTGGCCCTCATCGTCTTCATCATCGCCGCCCTCGTGGGGATCATCGCGGCCGCAGCCGGTGCGGGGACCTTCAACGTCGGGGTGAAGGGGACGTTCGAGGAGACCGACCCGAGCGTGAGCTGCTGCACCCCCGCGCCCAAGACCGAGTGGACCGTCGCCGGGGTCGCCGGCGTCGTCGCCAGCGTCGCGCTCGCCGTCGCGTGCTCCGACGCAGCGGACCCCTGGTGGCGCGGGCAGGAGGCGACGCCGCCCGGTGCTGGGGAGAAGACGCTGGCCGAGACGGTCGAGGCCTCGTGGAGCCTCCCCCAGGCACCCAACGCGGGCGAGGCGTACACGGCCGACGTCGAGTGGACGTACACCCGCACGACCGACGCCGGCACCTACACGCACTCGGTGAGCGAGACGCAGACGAACATCCACGTCTGCGACGACGTCACCGTCACGACGCCGGCGGTCGTGCACCTGTGGGACCCGTTGTGGGCGAACGCGACCTTCACCCGGCCCGACAAGTCCCAGTTCCGCGGCCCCGAGCTCTACGGCCTGTGCGTCTTCAGGTCCCCGGGCCCGGACGGCCTGTTCTTCGTGGAGCGGATGACCGACGACGGGCTGGGCAAGGACCCGGGGGCCAACGACGGCACGTATGCCGCGACGTTCGACCTCGAGCGCGCCGCCGGCATCCTGGCGAAGAACAAGCTGCCGGTCGACGGGCGGTGGCGCGTCTTCGTGTACGGGCAGGACGTCAACCTCACCAAGCCCGGCACGCCGCCCGAGGTGGCCGCGCAGACGATCGGGGGCTTCATGGTCGCCAGCGCCCTCACCCTCACCTTCGACCCGAGCCTGCCGTGCCCGCTCAAGGCGCAGGCCGTGATCGACGTGGTCTGAGGTCCCGCCCCGAGGGCGTCCGCCGGTCCCGCCGCCCCTCGCCGGGCCGTGCCGCCGCGGGACGGACGAAGGCCCGCGACCATTC
>NZ_JBHUYG010000099.1:0-15763 GCF_042668795.1 Pedococcus sp. NPDC057267
GACCCGAGGGGCGCGGCACGTGCCCCGCACACGAGGGGCGGCCACCGGCAGCCGGGGGAGGACGCCCGGTGCCGAGGTGACGGTTACTGCGCCGGCTTGGCGGCGAGGGTGGTCGACAGGGTCATCTGCTTGCCGTCGCGGATCACGGTCAGGGTGACCTTGTCGCCGACGGCGCGCTCGCGGATGCTGGCCACGAGCGACTCCGACGAGCCGGTGGACTGGCCGTCGACCTTGATGACCACGTCACCGGACCGCAGGCCGGCCTTCGCAGCCGGCGTGCCGGGTGACACGTCGACGACCTGGGCGCCGGTCCGCTGGCTGCTGCCGTCGGAGGCTGTGCCGTCACGGGTGGTCACGCCGAGGAAGGAGTGCTGGGCCTTCCCCGAGTCGATGAGCTGCGTGGCGATCGTCTTCGCCTCGTTGACCGGGATCGCGAAGCCGATGCCGATGCTCCCGCTCTGGCTGCCGCTGCTCGAGCCGCCGAGGCTGGCGATCGAGGAGTTGATGCCGACGAGCTGGCCGGAGGCGTTCACCAGCGCGCCACCGGAGTTGCCGGGGTTGATCGCGGCCGACGTCTGGATCGCGTTGGTCACGACCTCGGTGCTGTCGCTGCCACCCTGCTGCTGCCCGAACGGGTTCTGGTTCTGGTTGTTGTCCTCGGCCTGGGTGGTCACGGGGCGGTTGAGGGCGCTGACGATGCCGGTGGTGACGGTGCCCGCGAGGCCGAGCGGGTTGCCGACGGCCATGACGGGGTCGCCGACCTTGAGGGCGCTGGAGTCGCCGAGGGCGACCGGCTTGAGGTCGCTCGGTGCGTTGGACAGCGTGATGACGGCGAGGTCGGTGCTGGGGTCGGTGCCGGCGACGCTCGCCTTGTAGGACCGTCCGTCGTTCAGCGTCACGGTCAGGCTGGCGCCGGCTCCGGCGCCGCTGACCACGTGGTTGTTCGTGAGGATGTGGCCCTTGGCGTCGATGATCACGCCGCTGCCCTCGGCCTCGCCCTGGCTGGAGGCCACGGTGATGGCCACGACGCTGGGGGAGACTGCGGCGGCCGTGGCCGTCCAGTTCGGGTTGCTCGCGTCGGCCTGGACCACCGGGCCCTTGTCCGTGCCGCGACCCAGGGTCGTCGAGCTCGTAGTGGAGGAGGGCTGCGAGCCGTCGACCAGCCGGGTCGCGGCCACGGTGCCGCCGCTGGCGAGCAGGGCGGCCAGCGCCGCGACGGTGGTGAGCTCCGCCAGGCGACGCCGCTTGGCCGGCTGGGCAGGCTCTGCCCCGTCCCGAGTGGGAAAGGAAGGGGGCGGCCCAGCCGGGGTCTGTGAGGAGGGGTTCTGGCCCGGGTAGCCGGAGGCGCCGGGGCCGAAGGCGGACGTGCGCGGGAGCTCGCGCGTCTGGCCGTACCAGACCGGTCCCGTCACGTCCGACTGCGGCGCCGCAGGGGTGCTGCCACCGGGCTGCGGCGCGGTGGGCTGGGACCCGTACGGCTCGGAATACGGCGGCTGCGGCGCTGCCCACGGCTCCTGCTGGGGTGCCTGGCTGCCGGGCTGCTCGGCCGAGGACCCCGGCTCGCGCCCGGGGTCCGCGCCCGCGCTGGCGCTGGTCTGGAACCGGGTGTCGTGCGGGGTCTGGGTCATCTCTCGAACTCCTCGGTGTGGCTGATGAGATGAGTCAACCCCGCTGACGTCAACGGCTACTGGGCGCCTGCTGGGAGTTTCCTGTGGGCAGCTCCATCACGAACGTCGCGCCACCGCCGGGCGTCTGCGCGACGCCGATCCGGCCCCGGTGCGCGGCGACGATCGCCGCCGCGATGGCCAGCCCCAGGCCGTTGCCGCCGCCACCGGTGCGGGCGCGCGAGGGGTCGGCGCGGTAGAAGCGCTCGAAGACCCGACGGGCCTTGTCGGGGTCGACGCCGGGTCCGTGGTCCCGGACCTCGACGACCGCCATGCCGTCGTGGGCGCGTGAGCCCACGGCGACCTCGATGGGGGTGCCGGCAGGGGTGTGGTTGAGCGCGTTGGAGAGCAGGTTCGCGACGACCTGCCGGAGCTTGGCGTCCTCGCCCTGCGCCACGGTGGGGCCGAGCGGGCCCTCGAGCCCGACGACCTCGATGTGCCGGCCGGGGTCGATGGCGCGGGCGTCCTGGGCGGCGTCGGCCGCGACCACGGTGAGGTCGACGGGCGCGATGGCCAGGGGCCGCTGGTCGTCGAGGCGGGCGAGCACCAGGAGGTCCTCGACCAGCCCGCTCATCCGGCTGGCCTCACCCTCGATCCGGCTCATGGCGCTGGCGACGTCCTCGGGCTCGCGCACGGCGCCCTGGCGGTACAGCTCGGCATAGCCCCGGACGGCGGCCAGCGGCGTGCGCAGCTCGTGCGACGCGTCCGCCACGAACTGGCGCATCTTCTCCTCGGACGCCTCGCGTGCCGCGAACGACTGCTCGATCTGCGCGAGCATCGCGTTGAGCGAACGGGACAGGGAGGTCACCTCGTCCTTGGCGGTCCGGGTCGGCACGCGCCTGGTGAGGTCGCCGTCGGCGATCGCGGCAGCGGTGTCCTCGATCTGGCGCAGCGGCCGGAAGGCGCGGTGCACGGCATACCAGCCCACGCAGCCCATGGCGACGAGGACGCCCAGGCCGATGAGCAGCTCGACGAGGATGAGCCGCCGGACGGTGTGGCTGACCGACGTCAGCGGCACCGCCACGATGAACGTCGCCGAGTTGTCCCGCAGCTTGCCAGCCACCGCGCGCCACTCACCGTTCCCGTCGCGCGAGGCGATGGTGAAGGCGTCCGTGCCGGTGACCCGCCGGTCGTTGAGCGGCAGGGTGTCGGGCACGCCGGGACGCGCGTCGAGCCCGGTGGGGTCGATCTCGACCGCGTTCGAGCCGTCGGTGGGGTAGAAGACGACGGCGTAGCCGCTCGGCAGCCGGTTGCGCGCCGGCGCCCGCAGGGTGTCGAGCGCCTGCTGCGCCACGCTCGGGTACGCCCGCTGGAGGTCCTGGTCGACCCTGCTCATGAGGTCGCGGCGCATCAGCGCCGCCGTCGCACCGGCCGTCAGGGCCAGGGCGAGCAGCAGCAGGACGAGCAGCACGCTGACGAGCCGCACCCGCAGCGGCAGCTCCTCCAGCCGGTGGTGGACCCGGTCGGGCAGGTGGGGGCGGGTGAGGCGTGGGCCGCCGGCGGGACCCGTGCCCCCAGGCCCAGCGGCATCCGGCCCCGGGGGGACGGTGCCGGCGTGGACCGTGCCGGCGTGGACCGTGCCGGGGGCAGGGCCGGTCGAACCGGCAGCGGCTGGGCCGCTCGAGCCGGCTGCGGCAGGGCCGGTGGGCGTCGAGGCCCCGCCCGGTGCCACGGGCGGCACCGGGGGAGGCGTCACGGCCCGTCCGGGGGTCGCGGCGGGCGGCGTCGTCACTAGGCCTCCGGCGGCTTGCGCAGGACGTAGCCGACGCCGCGCTTGGTGTGGATCAGCGCCGGCAGGCCGTCGGTGTCGATCTTGCGCCGCAGGTAGGAGATGTAGGACTCGACGATGCCGCTCTCGCCGCGGAAGTCGTAGTCCCACACGTGGTCGAGGATCTGCGCCTTGGACAGCACCCGGTTGGGGTTGAGCATGAGGTAGCGCAGCAGCTTGAACTCGGTGGGCGACATGTCGATGACGCGGCCCGCGCGGCGCACCTCGTGCGAGTCCTCGTCGAGCTCGAGGTCCTCGAACCGCATCGACGCGCCGTCGTCGACCTCGCCGCGGGTGCGGCGCAGCACGGCGCGGATCCGGGCGACGACCTCCTCGAGGCTGAACGGCTTGGTGACGTAGTCGTCGCCGCCGACGGTGAGGCCCTTGATCTTGTCGTCGACCGAGTCGCGTGCGGTGACGAAGACTATCGGTAGCTGGCGGCCGGTGTCGCGCAGCTTGCGGGTCACCGAGAACCCGTCCATGTCGGGGAGCATCACGTCGAGCACGACCAGGTCGGGGTCGTGCTCCGTCGCGAGGTTGAGGGCCGTCGCGCCGTCACCGGCGACGTGGACCTCGAACCCCGCGAACCGCAGGGAGGTGGCCAGGAGCTCGCGGATGTTGGGCTCGTCCTCGACGACGAGGAGGCGGGCCTCGGGCTGGGTCGTGGTGCTCACCGCACCAGTGTCTGCCCGGTCTCTGGGAGTTCCCTGTATGCCGTCTGGGCGCGTTCTCGCCGGTTTCTCCGGACCGTGCCAACCGTGCCCGCCGGTGTCGGGTCCGTCAGAAGCGGATGAAGGTGTCGAACTGGCCGTGCGCGCCGCCGACCGTGGTGGTGCGGGTGCCGTAGTGCTCCGGGCTGGCCCAGTTGTACTCCTCGACGACGAAGCTGCCGTCGGCGTTCACCTTCGCGACGTAGGCGACGTGGCCGTAGGAGCCGGCGTCGCTCTGCGCGATGTCACCGACGTGCGGGCGGCTGCTGGTGGTCACGCCGGCAGCTCGGGCCGCGTCGTCCCAGTGGTTGGCGTTGCCCCAGTGCTGGCCCTTGTAGGAGTTGGTGAAGCTGACGTGCTTGACGCTGCGGGCGCGCCACGCGGCGAACGAGGTGCACTGGCCCTTGTAGAAGTTCCACGGGTCGACGCCGGAGGTCTGGTCACTGTACGGGTAGTCGTTGCCGATGATGCCGCTCGGGGTGGTGCTGCCGGTGCTGCCGCCGGAGCTGCCGCACTTCGGGGCGACCCGGCCGTCGGAGCCGGTGTAGACGTAGGCGTCGGAGACGAAGCGGCCGGTGCCGATCTTGTCCCAGATGTTCGACGTGCCGTAGGTGCCCCGCACCGTCGAGCCTGTCGTCTGGCAGCTGATCGTGACCCTGGTGCCCTTGGCGATGGTCCCGACGGCGGCGTAGCCGGTGCCCGGCCCCTTGCGCACGGTGAGGTTGGCTCCGGAGGTCTTGATCGTGCCGGTGGCGGCGTCGGCCGCGACCGCGACCCCGCCGGCGATGCCGAGCCCGGCGAGGGAGGCGACGGCCACGCGGACCGGCTTGGTGGCGATGCTGGTGATGCCCATGTCTGTGCGCTCCTGGTGTCGGCCGGCCCCCCTGTGGTTCCGGCTGCTGGCAGGAACGTAGGAGCGTGGGCCACCTGCTGGCGATGGGGAGAGCTACCCGTCGCCGCGGCGTCGTGCGAGCCGAGGACTACGGAACCGACTGTGCTGCAACGACTTTCGTGCACCCGGTATGCCGTTCTCTCCGGGAGGGGGGAGCGCTCCCCTCTCCCGGTGGAGGCCCTGCGGGGACCGGTCGCCCGGCCGCACCGGCTGCGTCAGGCGCGGCCGGTGGGCAGGTCGTCGGCGTCGACGATGCGGTAGGCGTAGCCCTGCTCGGCGAGGAACCGCTGCCGGTGCGCCGCGAACTCGGCGTCGATGGTGTCGCGCGCGACGACGGTGTAGAAGTGCGCGGTCCGGCCGTCCCCCTTGGGGCGCAGCACCCGGCCGAGCCGCTGGGCCTCCTCCTGCCGGGAGCCGAAGGTCCCGGACACCTGGATGGCGACCGTCGCCTCGGGCAGGTCGACCGAGAAGTTGGCGACCTTGGACACGACCAGCAGGTCGATGTCGCCGTCGCGGAAGGCCTGGAACAGCTTCTGCCGCTGCCCCACCGGCGTCTCGCCCGTGATGACGTCGGCCCCGAGTCGGGTGGCCACCTCGTCGAGCTGGTCGAGGTACTGCCCGATCACGAGGGTCGGCTCGCCCTTGTGGCGCTCGACGATCCGCTCGACGACCGGGAGCTTCGTCGGGCTGCACGAGGACAGCCGGTAGCGGTCCTCCGGCTCGGCCACGGCATACGTCATGCGCTCGCTGTCGCCGAGCGTGACCCGCACCTCGACGCAGTCGGCGGGCGCGATGTAGCCCTGCGCCTCGATGTCCTTCCACGGCGCGTCGAAGCGCTTGGGCCCGATGAGGGAGAACACGTCCGCCTCGCGGCCGTCCTCACGCACGAGGGTCGCGGTGAGGCCGAGCCGGCGGCGAGCCTGCAGGTCGGCCGTCATGCGGAAGATCGGTGCCGGAAGCAGGTGCACCTCGTCGTAGACGATGAGGCCCCAGTCGCGGGCATCGAGCAGGTCGAGGTGGGTGTAGACGCCCTTCCTCTTGGTCGTCAGCACCTGGTAGGTCGCGATGGTGACCGGGCGGATCTCCTTGCGGGCGCCGGAGTACTCGCCGATCTCCTCCTCGGTGAGCGAGGTCCGGTGCAGCAGCTCGTCGCGCCACTGACGTGCCGACACCGTGTTGGTGACGAGGATGAGGGTGGTCGCCTTGGCCTGGGCCATCGCCCCGGCGCCGACGAGCGTCTTGCCCGCGCCGCAGGGCAGGACGACGACGCCGGAGCCGCCGTGCCAGAAGCCGTCGACAGCCTGCTGCTGGTACGGCCGCAGGGACCAGTCGCTGTCGTCGAGGTCGATACGGTGCGCCTCGCCGTCGACGTACCCCGCCTCGTCCTCGGCGGGCCAGCCGACCTTGAGCAGCTCCTGCTTGAGGTGGCCGCGCTCGGAGGGGTGGACCAGGACGGTGTCGTCGTCGACGCGAGTGCCGACGAGCGGCTTGATCTTCTTGTGCCGCAGCACCTCCTCGAGCACGGGGCGGTCGGTCGTGCGCAGCACCAGGCCGTGCTCGTCGTCCTTGAGCAGGGTGAGCCGGCCGTAGCGGTCCATCGTGTCGGCGACGTCGACCAGCAGGGCGTGCGGCACCGCGTAGCGGCTGTGCGTGACGAGGGCGTCGACCACCTGCTCGGCGTCGTGCCCGGCCGCCCGTGCGTTCCACAGGCCGAGCGGCGTGACCCGGTAGGTGTGCATGTGCTCGGGCGCGCGCTCGAGCTCGGCGAAGGGTGCGATGGCCCGCCGGGCCTCCTCGGCCCGGGGGTGGTCGACCTCCAGCAGGAGGGTCTTGTCGCTCTGGACGATCAGGGCGCCGTCAGGCAAGGGGTCAGTACCCTCCGCCGGTGCTCGTGCTGCTGCCGACCGCGGCCAGCACGACCACGCCGATGATCGCGATGACGGCGAGCAGGATCGTGATGCCCAGCGCCCACCAGCCCCAGCGGGTGAACTTCGCCTGCTCCGTGGGCTCGTCGTTCTTCGTGGCAGCGAGGATGCCGAACACGAGGGCGACGATGCCGACGCCGCAACCGCCCACGGTCAGCAGGCCGGAGACGACCAGGAGGGCGATCGTGTTGCCGCTCATCGAGCGCGGCGCCGAGGCGTACGGGTTGGCGCCGTACCCGGGTGCCGGGGTGGGAGCGGTGCCGTAGCCGGGCGGCGGGCCGTAGCCGCCGCCGGGGGCGGGTGTCGCGTAGGGGTTCTGCGGCGCGGCCGGCGGCTGCGCGGCATACGGGCTCTGCGGCGCGGCGTAGGGGTTCTGGGGCGCGGCGTAGGGGTTCTGGGGCGGCGCGGGGGGCGTGGAGCCCGGTGCCGGGCTGGCGTACGGGTTCTGCGGGGGCGCGGGGGGCGTCGAGGCGTGCGTGGGGCTGGCGTACGGGTTCTCGGGCGTCGCCGAGGAGGCCCACGGGGACTCGTGGCCGGGAGCGGGCGGCACGGGCGGCGCAGCGCCCTCGTCGGGCCCGGGCGCCTGGGGCACCTGCTGGGTCTGCGAGGTCTCGACCGGCCGGGTGTGCTCGGGTGACGCGGCGGACCCGCCGGTCCCACCTGTCGAGTCGGTCCAGGGGTCGCTCGGCGCGGTGGGGTCGCGGAACTCGGGACCGTCGTCGTTCCGAGGGGTGTCGCTCATGGCCGTCCTTCGTCGTGGTGGTGTCACCGGTGCACAAATCTAACCCGCGGGTGCGTGCCCGGGACCGCCGGTTCCGGGGAATGGCAGGATCGACGGGTGAGCACAGCCCGCCCCGCCCTGCCCCAGCGCGAGCCCGCGACCGACCTGCCCGAGAGCGTCACGATCTACGAGGTCGGCCCGCGTGACGGCCTGCAGAACGAGAAGACGGTCGTGCCGGTCGAGGTGAAGGCGGAGTTCGTCCGCCGGCTGGCGGCCGCGGGCCTGGAGACGATCGAGACGACCTCGTTCGTGCCGCCGACGTGGGTGCCCCAGCTCGCCGACGCGCGCGAGCTCCTCGCCGACCTCGGTGACGTCGGGAAGGGCGCCCGGCGGCCGGTCCTCGTGCCGAACGAGCGCGGCCTCGACGACGCCCTCGCCGCCGGGGTCGGGGCGGTGGCGGTCTTCGGCAGCGCGACCGAGACGTTCGCCCGCAAGAACCTCAACCGCACGGTGGCTGAGTCCGTGGAGATGTTCCGGCCGGTCGTGCGCCGCGCCAAGGACTCCGGGCTGTGGGTGCGTGCCTACGTCTCGATGTGCTTCGGCGACCCGTGGGAGGGGCCGGTGCCCGTCGAGCAGGTCGCGGACGTCGCCGTGCAGCTCATGGAGCTCGGCGCCGACCAGCTGTCGCTCGGCGACACCATCGGCACCGGCACGACCGGCCACGTCAGCCGGCTGCTCGACGAGCTCGGCGCCCGTGGGATCGGGGCCGACCGGATCGGCGTGCACTTCCACGACACCTACGGCCAGGCCCTCGCCAACACGATGACCGCGCTGCGGCACGGCGTCCGCGTGGTCGACGCGTCCACGGGCGGCCTCGGGGGCTGCCCCTACGCCAAGAGCGCCACCGGCAACCTCGCCACCGAGGACCTCGTCTGGGCCCTCGACGGCGCGGGCGTGGCGACCGGCGTCGACCTCGAGGCGCTCGTGCAGACCAGCGTGTGGATGGCGCAGCACCTGGGTCGCCCGTCGCCGTCCCGCGTCGTCAAGGCGCTCGCCGGCGGAGACTGAGCCGAGCGTTCCCCCGGGCCGCCCGGCCGCGAGGGGCCCAGGCCGGTCAGCCGGGTGCCGCGCCGGTGACCCGGTGGATCGACAGGGTGCGCAGCGCCCCGTCGGCGGTGCCGTGCACGCGGCCGCCCTCGACCCGGTCGGGGTAGAACAGCAGGCGCCGCACCCGGCCGTCGGCGTCGGAGTACCCGAGCCAGACCGCCTGGCGGTCCGCCGCCGCGTCCCGCAGCACGGCGAGGGTGGTGGTGGGGTCGGTGCTCGGCAGCGCTGGTCCCTCGCGCCGGGCGAGCTGCTCGCGCTGGTATGCCGCGGCCTCCTCGCCGGCGCGCAGCGCGCCGACCAGCCGGGTCACGAGGTCGTCGTCGACGACCTGCGCGCTGACCTGGCTCGGGCGGCGGTGCACGGGCGTGCGGTGGCGCCCGGCCGTCGGGACGACCACGCCGCCGTCGGGGCTCTCGGCCGCCGGGGCGTAGCCGTTGTCGCGCAGGAAGTCGAGGACGGTGTCGGCGGCGACGGGGGAGACCAGGACCGTCGGTGCGACGCTGCGCAGCTGCAGCGGCGACAGCTCGCGGTCGGCCAGCATCGCCCCGAGCGTCGTCTCGTCGTCGCACCGCACGTACGCCCGGACCGAGCCGACCCGCGCCTGCCCGTGCCGCCGCGCCACGTCGCGCACGAGGTACTCCAGCGGCTGCGGCACCGGCGTGTGGCTGGCGTCGGTCAGCGTCCCGAGCAGCTGGTCGACCGACCAGCCGGCGTCGAGGCACCGCCGCACGGAGTCGGGCGTGAACCGGTAGACCGTCGCACCGCCGCGGCTCTCGACATCGGCGACGAGCCGCATGAACGTCGCCAGGCCTCCCGCGAGCGGCCCGGGCGCCACGGCGGTGAGGTCCGCCTGCAGCAGCACGTGCTCCACCGGCTCGGGCAGGTGCGGGCGGACCGCGTCGGCCAGCCGGTCGTCGTCGGCATCGGTGAGCAGGACCCGTCCGGCGGTGGAGACCGCGCCGCGTCCGGTCACCCCGAGCCACTCGGCCTCGCGCACCACTGCGGCGACGACCGCGTCGAGGCTGGCGGGCACCCGGCGGGGACGGTGCCACCGCAGGAGCTCCGCCCAGGACCCGGCGGTCGGGGCGAGTCCCGGCTCCGCGGCCGCGGCCAGGTCGAGCAGGTCGCGGCGCAGGCTGCGCGCCGGCGGCCAGTGCGCTTCCGGCCCGAGGGCGTTGACCGTGCCCGACCCGCCGGGCGGGGTGGTGCCCACGAGGTGCGGCGCCCGCGTGGTGGCGAGCCACGCCCGGGCGAGCGTGGCCCAGCGCACCTCCGCGGGCTGCTGCTGCCACTCGTCGTATGCCGGGGTCGGTGCCCACGAGGGGTCCAGGGAGCCGTCGTCGGCGACCAGCCCCGCGGCATACGCCGTCTCGGCGACGAAGGCGGCACGCTCCTGGTCGACGTCGAGGACGCTGCCTAGGCGCTTGAGGTCGCGGACCGCGAGCCCGCCGGACCGCAGGACGCGCGGCGGGCGCAGCCCCCACTCCGCCGCGAGCTCGTCGAGCAGTGACAGCAGGTCGGTGACCTGCTGCCCGGCGGCAAAGTCGACGTCCTGCGGCGGCACCTGCCGTCCCTCGAGCGCCGGTGCGGTGAGGGCGGGGTCGCGGTGGGTGCGGCCGCCGCGCAGGGCGAGGGCGACCTCCCGGGGGAGGACCAGCTGGTCGGGCGTGGGTGCGGCCACGAGGTGGTGCTCGAGCAGCCAGCGGGCGCCCTCCGCGACCCGCTCCGGGGCGCCCGGGGGCAGGACGGCGACGGCCGGGCCCCAGGTGAGGCGGTCGAGGATGGCCCGCGCCGGGGCGGGGGCGGAGGCGGCCGCCTCGGCGACGGACCCGGCGTCGGGGGCCTCGACCGACAGGTCCGCCGCGCGGGGGCCGAGGCCCGCCGGGTGACCCAGCACCTCGGTCACGGTGCGGACCACGCGCAGTCCCTCCGGGCTGCGCCAGAGCAGCGCGAGGGCCCACAGCTCCTCGAGGAGGGGCTCGACCTCCCCGGGCCCGGCCAGCGCCAGGAAGGTGACGAGCTCGGAAGGGTCGACGGGGTTGGATCCGGCGGTCGCTGCCTCGAGCACCTGCAGGTGGGCCAGGTCGAGGTTGTCGACGGCGCGCTGGACGCTCGCCCTGGTGCTGGCACGCGCGGCCAGGGCCGCGAGGTCGGCTGGGGCGGGGCGCGCGAGGTCGTGGCGCAGGTGCAGGAGGTTCCCGAGCTGCTCGTCGCTGCGCGCGCGGATGTCGTCGGCCATCGACCGGGCGCCGGCAGCGGGCGTGGGGGAGGTCGCGGGCACCTGCCCACGGTAGTCCGCGCCGTCCTGCGCCTTCACAGCGAATTCCCATTGCCGGCCCAGCACGGGCAGACACACTGGTGGGGAGCTCGACAGGAGGAGCCATGAGCACCCGCGAACCGAACGGTCCCGCCACCCCGCAGGACCCGACCGAGTCCTGGGCGTCCGCCCCCACGTCCGAGCTGCCCGCCCACCCGGCCGGGCAGCCCGTTCCCCCGCAGGCGCCGCAGCCGGCATACGCCGCCGCCGGTCCCGCCGGACCTGCGGGGCCGCCGCAGCCGGCGCCGCCGACCCCCGGACCGGGTGGCCAGGCCGGTCCGGCGCCGGCAGCCCACGCGGCGGCCGGTGCGGGCGGCGTTGCCGGTCCTCCGCCGTATGCCGCGGGGCCGGGGCCGGGGCCCGGCGGTCGACGCCCGAGCTTCTGGCATCGCGCGACCTCGACCACCGGTGGCATCGCTGCGCTCGTGGTGGCGGCGGTCGTCGTCGTCCTGCTGCTCATCGGAGCCGCTGGCGCCGCGGCCTTCGCGATCGGCCGCGGGTTCAACCACCACGGCGAGGTCCGGGTGGGACAGGTGCACCCCGGACGGGGCAACGACCTGGGCCCCGGGATGCGCGGCCCGGGTGAACAGCGCCCTCTCGGTCCCCAGCAGCGCGGCATGGGCGGCAACGGCGGGGGCCTCGGCTCCGCGCTGGGCGGTGCTGCTGCGCTGGGCACCGTCGAGCACGGCGAGTTCACCGTCAACAGGTCCGGGGGGACCCCGGCGGTGATGACGCTGCAGCGCGGGACGGTGACCGCGGCCAGCGCGACGTCGCTCTCGGTGCGCAGCACGGACGGGTTCACCGCGACCTACGCGCTCGACTCCTCGACCCGCACGCCGGCACGCGCCGTGGCCAACGGGGACTCGGTGCTGGTCCTCGCGCAGAAGCAGGGCAGCAAGGCCGTGCTCGTCCGCCTGACCCGGTGACCGCGCGGCTCCCGGTTGCGTCCGGCTGACCCGGTGACCGCGCGGCTCGCCGGGCCGTCGGGGTGACCCGCTGACCCCACGGCGCGGCCGGGCTACGGTGGCGCCATGAGCGTGCACCCCTCGGGCGAGCAGTGGACGATCCGCTCCGGCGGTCACGAGGTCACCGTCGTCGAGGTGGGCGGGGGCGTGCGGACGTACACGCTGGACGGCGTGGACGTCGTCGCCGGGTACGGCGTCGACGAGCCGGCGTCCTCGGGCCGGGGCCAGCTGCTCATGCCGTGGCCGAACCGCATCCGCGACGGCCGCTACACCTTCGGGGGCGAGGAGCAGCAGCTCGCGCTGACCGAGCCCGCGTTCCACAACGCCAGCCACGGGCTGGTCCGCTGGGTGCCGTGGCACGTCGTCGAGCGGGCCGCGGACTCCCTCACCGTCGGCACCCGGCTGCACGCGCAGCCCGGGTGGGACGGCGTGCTCGACCTGGTGGTCACGTACTCGGTGGACGGGTCCGGCCTCACCGTCACGAACCGGGCCACGAACGTCGGCGCCGCGACCGTGCCCTTCGGGTACGGGGCGCACCCCTACGTCGCGATCGGCGACACGCCCCTGGCCGACGTGGTGCTGCAGCTGCCGGCGAGCAAGGAGGTCCTCGTCGACGACCGGATGCTGCCGACCGGTACCCAGCCGGTCAGCCCCGAGACCGACTTCCGCAGCCCGCGGCCGCTGGGCTCGACGAGCCTCGACACCGCGTTCACCGGGGTGGAGCGGGACCCCGCCACCGGCCGGTGGACCGTCACCGTGTCGGGACTTCGGGACCGCGGTGACGTGCACCTCTGGGCGGACGGGTCGTTCGACTGGCTCCAGGTCTTCACCGTCAAGGGAGCCGACGACGCCCCGGGCATCCGCGGGATCGCGGTCGAGCCGATGAGCTGCCCGGCCGAGGCGTTCAACTCCGGTCAGGGGCTGGTCGTGCTCACCCCGGGCGAGTCGTGGAGCGGCACCTGGGGCATCAGCCCGTCCGCGTCGGAAGGCTGACCGGCCGACGCCCCCTCGCCGCGCTCGCCCAGCCCGTTCACCGCAGACGTGATCCGGCGCTCGAGGGCGAGCGACAGCACGACCATGAGCCCGCAGCCGATGATGATCATCACCACGAACGCCGTCGACCATTGCCGGCTCAGCATGAAGCCCGCCACGACCGGCCCGAGGATGGTCCCGGTCTGGAACGCGCCCGCGTTGACGGCGTTGTAGCGCCCGCGCAGGTGGTCCGGCGCCATGTCGTTGGTGATGGCCGGCACGGTCGGCTGCAGCAGCGTCTCGCCGAGCGCGAACATCGCGTGGAACAGCAGCACCCCGGCGGCCGCGGCCGTCGTCCCGGCCACGGCTCCGGTGAACCCGAGCACGGTCCAGGCCGCCGCCCACAGCGCGGCCATGACGATGAGCACGCGGGTGCGCCGGTGCCCGCTGATGCGGCGCAGCACCCAGAACTGCAGGCCGACGATGACCGCGGTGTTGACCGCGAACGCGAACCCGATGACGTCGGTCGACACCCCGCTCACCTGTCGGGCGAATGCCGGGAACCCGGCCTCCATCTGGCCGTAGCCGATGAACACCCCGAGGAAGGTGAGGCCGGTCAGCCACAGGGTGGCCGGCTGGCGCAGGATCGCGAGGTACGAGCCGGCCTGGGCGTCGGCGCCCTCCGGCTTCTCCGCCCGGCCGTGGACGTGCCGCAGCGGGCCCAGCAGCAGCGCGATGGGGATGAGCATGCAGACGGCGTCGGCCAGGAAGATCACGGTGAACGTCGTCGGCCTGTGCACGTCGGCGTAGAGGCCGCCGATGACGCCCCCGAGCCCGATGCCGAGGTTGACCAGCGCGAAGTTGATGCCGAAGTACTGCTGTCGGGCCTTGCCGCTCACGATCGCCGCCACCAGGGCGTTGAACGCAGGCCACGAGACGCCGAAGTTGAACCCGAGGAAGAGGAACGCCACGGCGACGACCAGCGGCGTCGTGGCGAACGCGAGCACCACACAGCCGACGACCTGCGCGGTCGTGCCCCACAGCAGCACGCTCCGGGCGCCGAGCCGGTCGGTCAGGGCGCCGGCCGGGCCGGTCACGGCGAGGGCCACCACCGCGATGAACGCCATGAGCACGCCGGCGAGGTCGAGGGAGATGCCGCGGACCTCGTGCAGGTAGATGACGGTGAACGGCAGGGTCAGGCCGCGGCCGAGGGTCTGTACCGCCACGGTGGACAGCAACCACCGACCGGCGCTCGGCAGCGCTGCCCAGAAGTCGCGGATGCCGTGCCCCGAGGTCGTCGTCCCACTCACCGGACAATCCTCCCGTAACGCACCCACAACGCCGAAACGGTTTTCCCGCCGGGACCCCGGGCCCCAGGGGGCCGCCCCCGCGTCCGGCGCACGCGGCATACGGCAAATGGATTTGGACGCGGCCGTTAGGCTTGCAGGTGCGCGTGACGCGCGCTCGCGAACTTCGAGGTAAGGGACGAACGGTGCCCACTGGCAAGGTCAAGTGGTACGACGCGGAGAAGGGCTTCGGCTTCATCTCCGAGGACAACGGTGCGGACGTGTTCCTGCACGCCAACGCGCTGCCGCAGGGCGTGCAGACGCTCAAGGGCGGCACGCGCGTCGAGTTCAGCGTCGCCGAGGGGCGGCGCGGCACGCAGGCGCTCCAGGTGACCCTGCTCGAGCCCGCCCCGACCGTGTCCGCCGGCAAGCGCGAGGCCAGCCGCAAGTCGCCCGAGGACCTCGCCCCGCTCGTCGAGGACGCGATCAAGCTGCTCGACAGCGCCTCGAACACCTACCGCCGCGGCCGTCGCCCCGAGAAGGACCACGCCACCAAGCTGGCCCAGGTGCTGCGCTTCCTCGCCGACCAGATCGAGCCCTGATGCCGGCACCGCAGCCACAGGGCCCTGCTTCGCCCAGGAAGGACGCCGTGCTCGCCGCCGCCGTCGACCTGGCCCGCGAGGCCGCCGAGTCGATCGCCGAGCCCGGCACCGTCGGCGACCACCTCGGGGTCGAGATGGACGACGAGCGCCTGGCCACGCACTACTTCGCCTGCACCGCCAAGGCGTACCCGGGCTGGCGCTGGGCGATCACCGTCGCGCGCGTGCCGCGCGGCAAGGTCGCGACGGTGTGCGAGACCAACCTCGTGCCCGGTGACGGCGCGCTCCTGTCGCCCGAGTGGCTCCCGTATGCCGACCGGCTGGCCCCGGGGGACCTCGGCGCCGGTGACGTGCTCCCGTACAAGGAGGACGACCCGCTGCTCGAGCCCGGGTTCGAGGCGACGGGCGACGAGGACGTCGACCAGGTGGCGCAGTTCGAGCTCGGGCTGGGGCGCAAGCGAGTGCTGTCGGCCGAGGGGCGCGAGGCCGCTGCCCAGCGCTGGTACGACGGCGAGAACGGCCCGCACTCGCCCGTGGCCGAGAAGGCACCGGCTCCCTGCTCGAGCTGCGGCTACTTCCTCCCGATGGCAGGTGCACTCCGCTCTTTTTTCGGCGTGTGCGCCAACGCCTGGTCGCCCTCCGACGGTCGCGTCGTGAGCCTTGACCACGGCTGCGGCGCCCACTCCGAGGTCGATGTGGAGCCCGCCGAGTCCTTGGCCGCCGCCCCCGACCCCCTCGTCGACGAAGAGGCCTTCGACCTCGTCTGACCCCCGCCCGGCCCCGTCGCGCTCCTAGCCGCAAAACGGCAGTTGCTGGCATGAAACGGCAGTTCTGAAC
>NZ_JBHUYG010000100.1:0-15387 GCF_042668795.1 Pedococcus sp. NPDC057267
CGAGCGGGTCAGTGCGCAGAGAGCGGGTCCGTGCCCAGTGGTGCGCTGGTGTGTGCACAGACGAGCGGGTTCGGGGCCGGGCAGGGCGCCCACGAGCCCCGGGTCAGGCGACGCCCTGCGCCCCGATGTCCCGGACCAGGCGCGCGACCGCGGACCGCACGTGGTGCCCGAGCGGCACGGTCCCGGCTCCCACGGCGTCCTGCGCCGACCCGCCGACGTACAGGGTCGGCGAGGGGTCGGCTGCGCCGAGGACGGCCACCGCCTCCCGGGCCGCGGCGACGTCGTTCGCCGACGGGACGCCCAGCACGACCGCGGCCGGAGCGTGGTGGCGCAGCACCACCGCCCACGACTCCGGGGGCACGTCGGGCCCGAGGTAGGCCACCTCGAGGCCGGCCCGGCGCAGCAGCAGGGCGAATGCCGTGATGCCCAGCTCGTGCCGGACGCCACGGGGCAGGCCGACCACCACCGTCGCGCTGCCGAGCGGCGGCCCGGTGGCATCCAGGGCTGCGCCGAGCCGGCGCTGCACGGCGGCGCTCACGAGGTGCTCGCCGGCCACGTCCACGCGGCCGGCCCTCCAGTCCTCGCCCAGGACCCTCAGGGCAGGGAGGAGCCACCCGTCGACGGCCTGCTCGGGGCCGGCGACGGCGAACGCCTCGTCGAGCGCGGACTCGGCCAGCCGTGGGTCCAGGGCCGCGGCAGCCCGGGAGAGGGCGGTCGTGTCCGCCCCCGCGAAGGCCGTCGGCTCGCCCTCGCCGCCCTCGCCGTCCTCGAGGGCCGCAGGAACCCCCCGTTCCCCCGAGCCGGGGCGCCCCGTCCCCGCGCCCTCTGCGTCCGCGACGTGCGTCGCCGCGTCCCGTGGCGACCAGCCCGCCGCCACCAGGGCTGCCATGGCGGTCAGCCGCCGCACGGCGAGGTCGTCGTACAGCCGGTACCCGGCCGCTGTCCGCGTGGGGGACACCACGGCATACCGCCGCTCCCACGCACGCAGCGTGGCGACCGGGACCCCCGTGAGCGAGGCCGTGTGGCCGATGGTGTGCACGATGCGAGGTTACCCCTCAGGATTGGACAAAGTCTGGACATCACGGGGAAGGAAGCGCATGCTTCAAGGGCGAACCTTGGACAGGGGTTGTACGCCGGGGTTCGTGTTCCACCGAAGGTCGTGTCCGGCTCCGGGGTCCCGTCCCGTCCATCCCTCAACGGGGTCCCGGAGCCGGGCCGCAGCCCGCGCCAGGCGCCGCGGCGTCGCCGACCGTCTGCGTGCGGAGGGGGCAGACGGCGGCGTCGCTCTGCCGCAGGCACGTCCTGCTGACAGGATGGCGCGCATGGCCGCGTCCGTACGCCCACCGGCGGCGCGCCGACGCGCGGCCGAGGTGTCGCAGCGCCGGTCGCGCCCGGCCTCCGCACCGGTCGCCCTCGCCGCTCCGGACGCTGCGAGGGTCCCCCCTTCCCCGCCCACGTCGCGGGGCCGCTTCGCGTCGCCGGTGCGCGCCTGGGTCATGTCGCCGTGGCCGACTCGGTCCGCGCCCGACCTCCGGGCCCAATCCGGGACCCCGCGCACGCCGAAGTCCTGGCAACGCCCCCTACGGAAGGCCCTGTGATGTCCGGAGCTCGCAGCGCGGTGGTCGGCAGCGGCATCGCCGGCCTCGCCGCCGCGCACGTCCTCGCCCAGAGCGGGCCGGTGACCCTGTACGAGGCCGACTTCCGGCTCGGCGGCCACGCCGACACCCACGAGGTCACCGTCGGCGACCAGGTGGTGGGCGTCGACACCGGCTTCATCGTCCACAACGACCGGACGTACCCGACCCTCCTGCGCCTGTTCGCCGAGCTCGGCGTCCGGACGCAGGACTCCGACATGAGCATGTCCATCCGCGACGACGCCGCGCGGCTGGAGTATGCCGGGGCCAAGGGTGCCCGCGGCCTGTTCCCCCGGGCGCGCAATGCCACCGACCCGGCATACCTGCGCCTGCTCGTCGAGGTGAAGCGGTTCCACCACGCCGCCCGCGCGGTCCTGGCGCGGGGTGACCACGACGCCGGGCGCGACGAGACGCTGGGCGAGTTCGTCGCCCGCATGCGGTTCAGCGACTACTTCGCCCGGCACTTCCTCGAGCCGGTCGTCGCTGCCGTGTGGTCGTGCGACCCCACCGTGTCGCTGCAGTACCCGGCCCGGTACCTGTTCGAGTTCCTCGACCACCACGGCATGCTGACGGTCTTCGGGTCCCCGACCTGGCGGACGGTCGTCGGCGGGTCGGCCCGGTACGTGCAGGCCCTCGCAGCCCGGCTCGACGACGTTCGCACCGGCACCCCGGTGACCTCGGTCGTGGAGCGCGGGGACGGTGTCGTCGTCGACGACGCCACCGGCGGGCGTGAGGTCTACGACCGCGTGGTCGTCGCGACCCACCCCCACCAGGCGTTGTCGCTGCTGGGCCAGCCGACCGACCTCCAGCGCGAGGTGCTGGGCGCAATGCCTTACTCCTCCAACGTCGCCCAGCTGCACACCGACGAGTCGGTCCTGCCGCGCAGCGCCGGTGCCCGGGCCTCGTGGAACTACTGGCGCCGGCCCGAGCGGGACGGTGCGGGGGTCCTGGTCACCTACGACCTCACCCGGCTCCAGCGCATCGACGTGCCCGGCCCGCGGTTCCTCGTCACGCTCAACGGCACGGACTGCGTCGACCCGGACCTCGTCATCGACACGATGCACTACGAGCACCCGCTCTACACCCCGGAATCCGTTGCGGCACAACGCAAGCTTCCCCTCATCAACTCCTCGCGCATCGCGTTCGCCGGGGCCTACCACGGGTGGGGCTTCCACGAGGACGGAGCGCGATCGGGGGTCGAGGCGGCCCGCGCGCTCGGCGCCGAGTGGTCCGCCACCCCACGCGCCACCCGCGCGCGTCACACCGACCCGGACGGTGACGCCGTGCCGGCGGCGGTGGGTTCGTGAGGCCGGGTCGGGGCACCCGGATCTACCGCACCAGCATCCGCCACGCCCGCACCTCGCCGCTGCGGCACCGGTTCGCCCACCGCAGCCACACGTGGCTCGTCGACCTCGACGACCTGCCGCGGCTCGGCCTCCTCGCGCCCCTAGCGCGGTTCGAGGCACGGGACCACCTCGGCGACCCTGACCGCAGCCTGCGCCAGAACCTCGACGCGTTCCTCGCGACAGAGGGGATCGACCTGCAGGGCGGGCGGATCCGGATGCTCGCCATGCCTCGGGTGCTCGGCACCGTGTTCAACCCCATCAGCATCCACTGGTGCCACGACCGCGACGACCGGCTCGTCGCCACCGTGGTGGAGGTCCACAACACCTACGGCGACCGGCACGCCTACCTCGTCCGCGCCGACGAGCGCGGCCGCGCAGAGGTCGACAAGGCGCTGTACGTCTCGCCCTTCAACGACGTGTCCGGGCGCTACTCCCTGACCGTCCCCGAGCCCGACGACCGGCTGCACGTCCAGGTCGTCCTGCACCGGCAGGGACACGACCCGTTCGTGGCCGGAATGACCGGCGTGGCTGTGCCGGTGACCACCCGGTCGGTACTCCGTCTCGCCCTGACCCAACCGCTCGAACCGCTGGCCGTCATGGCCCGGATCCGCTTCCACGGCATCCGGCTCTGGCTGCGCCGGCTCCCCGTCCAACCCCGACCCCCGCACCACCAGGAGGCCGTCCAGTGACCACCGCAGACCCCGTCCTCGCATCACGCCCCACCATCGACCCAGTCCGCTGGCCCGACCTCGCCGCCTCGCGCGCCAAGGTGCGCCGGGGCGTGGAGTCGGCTGTCGCCCGGCAGCTGTTCCGCTCCGCCGTGCGCCGGCTCGCCGTCCGGGTCGAGGCCGGCGACGAGGTCCTCGGCGGTGGGGCGCACGACCCCTCGGCCCCCGTCATGCGGCTCGTCCGGCCCGAGGCCTTCTACGCCGCGGTCGGCTCGAAGGCGCTCATCGGGTTCGGTGAGTCCTACATGGCCGGTGACTGGGACTCACCGGACCTCGCCGGGCTGCTCGAGGTCTTCGCGGCCCAGATGGCGACCCTCATCCCGGCGCCGCTGCAGCGACTGCGTGCCTTCTACGTCGCGCGGCA
This sequence comes from Pedococcus sp. NPDC057267, assembly GCF_042668795.1. Taxonomy (NCBI): domain Bacteria; kingdom Bacillati; phylum Actinomycetota; class Actinomycetes; order Micrococcales; family Intrasporangiaceae; genus Pedococcus; species Pedococcus sp. NPDC057267. Next base: position 4,073 of record NZ_JBHUYG010000100.1, read on the forward strand.
CCCCTCGACCGAGCGCAACACGACCCGCAACACGCGCAGCAACATCGCCCGGCACTACGACCTGTCCAACGACCTGTTCGCCTCCTTCCTCGACGACACGCTGTCGTACTCCTCGGCGCTGTTCGAGGCCCCCGCGCAGCGGGTGGCCTCGGTGTCGGGGGAGACCGCGCTCGTCAGCCCCCCACCGGCCGCGCCCACGTGGGCCGACCTGCGGGCGGCCCAGGAGCGCAAGATCGACCGCATCCTCGACGCGGCCCGGGTCGGCGACGGCACGAGGGTGCTCGAGATCGGCTCCGGCTGGGGCGAGCTCGCCATCCGGGCAGCGGCGCGCGGCGCCACGGTCCTGACCGTCACCCTGTCCAGCGAGCAGCAGGAGCTGGCGCGCGAGCGGGTCGCGGCGGCCGGGTACTCCGACCGCGTCGACGTCGAGCTGCTCGACTACCGCGCCGTCCAGGGCGAGTTCGACGCCGTCGTCTCGGTCGAGATGATCGAGGCCGTCGGCCACCAGTACTGGAAGGACTACTTCCGCACCATCGACCGTGTCCTCGCACCCGGCGGGTCGGTCGCGATCCAGGCGATCACGATGCCGCACGACCGGATGCTGGTGACCCGCAACACCTACACGTGGATCAACAAGTACATCTTCCCGGGCGGCTTCCTCCCCTCGACCGAGGCGCTCGCTGACGTCACCCGCGAGCACACCCGGCTCCGGCTGGCCGAGCGGCTCTCCTTCGGCCGTCACTACGCCGAGACCCTGCGCCTGTGGGACGAGCGCTACCTCGGAGCCCTCGACCACGTCCACCGGCTCGGGTTCGACGAGGTGTTCGACCGGATGTGGCACTTCTACCTGCAGTACTCCGAGGCCGGGTTCCGCTCCGGCTACCTGGACGTCCAGCAGCTCGTCTTCCGCCGCGAGGTGACCGCGTGACCACCCTCGACTCCCCGCGCGCGCCCGAGTCCGCCTCTGCCGCAACGCGTTCCGGGCTCGTAGCCCAGTTCGCGGAGGCGCTCGCCCCCGTCGTGGGCGGTGAGCTCCCCGTGCACCTCACCCTCTGGGACGGCAGCACCGCCGGACCCGAGGACGCCCCCCGCGTGGTCGTCCGCTCGCCGCGGGCGCTGCGTCGGCTCCTGCGCCACCCCGGCGAGCTGGGCGCGGCGCAGGCGTACGTCACGGGGGAGCTCGACGTCGAGGGCGACCTCGACGCCGCCCTCACGCACGTGTGGTCCGTGGCGCAGGAGCGCGGGCTCGGCGGCATACGCCCGACCCCGTCGGTCGTGGCCGGGGTGGTGCGGCTCGCCCGCAGCGCCGGGGTCCTCGGCCGCCCGCTGCCCCCGCCCGCCAGCCAGGCCGTCGTCCGCGGCCGCCTGCACAGCCTGCGCCGCGACCGGGCCGCGATCTCGCACCACTACGACCTGTCCAACGACTTCTACCAGCTGATCCTGGACCCGCACCTGGCGTACTCGTGCGGCTACTGGCGGTCGGACGACCCGGACTACACCGTCGAGGACGCGCAGCGCGACAAGTTCGAGCTCGTGGGCCACAAGCTCGGCCTGCGCGAGGGCTCGCGGCTGCTCGACGTCGGGTGCGGCTGGGGCTCGATGAGCCTGTATGCCGCGGAGCACTTCGGCGCGCAGGTCACCGGCGTCACGATCGCCGCCGAGCAGAAGCGCTTCATCGACGCGCGCATCCGCGAGCGCGGCCTGCAGGACCGGGTCGAGATCCGGCTGCAGGACTACCGCGACGTCCCGGACACCGGCTTTGACGCGGTCGTGTCGCTCGAGATGGGTGAGCACGTCGGGCAGCGGAACTACCCGACCTACGCCAAGGTCCTGCACGACGCCGTCCGGCCCGGCGGCCGGGTGCTCGTCCAGCAGATGTCGCGCCGCGGACGGCATCCCGGCGGCGGCCCGTTCATCGAGCAGTTCATCGCGCCCGACATGCACATGCGCCCCGTGGGCGACACGGTCGCCCTCATCGAGGAGTCCGGCCTCGAGGTGCGTGACGTGCACGCGCTGCGCGAGCACTACGTCCGCACGGTCGACGCCTGGCACGACACGTTCGAGGCCAACTGGGACCAGGCCGTCGACCTCGTCGGCGAGGAGATCGCCCGCGTCTGGCGGCTCTACCTCGTGGGCGGCTCGATGGCGTTCCGGGACGGCCGGATGGGGGTCGACCAGATCCTCGCCGTGCGCCCCGGGCCCTCCGGCCGGTCGGACGTCGAACCGGTGCGCCCCGGCGCGTGGTCGTGAGCGCGATGGGCTTCGACCTCGAAAACTTCTGGGCGGTCACCGGCTCGGCCCTGCTGGCCCTCGTCCTGCTCATGGCCGTCACCGCGGTCGTCGGCCACCGGCAGGGCCGGGTGAGCGTCGTCGACACGACCTGGGGGCTGGGGTTCGTCCTGGTGGCCCTGGTCGCGGCCCTCGTGGGCGACGGCGCAGGGTGGCGCCGGGTGCTGGTGCTCGTTCTGGTGGCGGTGTGGGGGCTGCGGCTCGCCTGGCACGTCACCCGTCGCAACGCGGGCAAGGGCGAGGACCCGCGCTACACCGAGATGCTCGAGAAGGAGGGCGGCAACCCGACCCTCGTCGCGATCCGCAAGGTCTACGCCGTGCAGGGCGCCGCGCTGTGGTTCGTCTCCCTGCCGCTGCAGGTGAGCGCCTCCGCCGGCGACGGGGTGGCCTGGGTCGCGGTCGTGGGCGTGCTGCTCTGGCTCCTCGGCGTCACCTTCGAGGCCGTGGGCGACGCGCAGCTGGCGCGCTTCAAGGCCGACCCGGCGAACAAGGGGACCGTCATGGACCGCGGCCTGTGGTCCTGGACGCGCCACCCGAACTACTTCGGCGACTCCAGCGTCTGGTGGGGCCTGTTCCTCGTCGCGGCGAGCGCCTGGCCGGGGGTGCTCACCGTGCTCTCGCCCGTCGTCATGACGTACTTCCTCGTCTACGGCACCGGGGCCAAGCTGCTCGAGCGGCACATGGCCGAGCGCCCCGGCTACCGCGAGTACCAGCAGCGCACCAGCTACTTCCTGCCCCGGCCGCCGCGCCGGGCCACGGGGGCCGAGCGGGGATAGGGTCGCTCGCGTGCCCGACGACTGCCTCTTCTGCCGGATCGTCGACGGTGCCGTGCCGTCCTTCACGGTGCTCGACGAGCCGCTGGTGCTGGGCTTCCTCGACACCCGCCCCGTGTTCAAGGGCCACGTCCTGCTGGTCCCGCGGATCCACGTCGACACCCTGCCCGACCTGCCCCGCGAGCTGCTGCCGACGCTGATGGGGGCGGTGCAGCGCACGGCCGCGGCGATGCCGGTCGGCCTGGGCTCCCAGGGGTCCTTCGTGGCCGCCAACAACGTCGTCTCCCAGTCGGTCCCGCACCTGCACTGGCACGTCGTCCCCCGCACCAAGGGGGACGGCCTGCGCGGGTTCTTCTGGCCGCGCACCCGCTACGACTCCGACGCGGAGGCGCAGGAGTATGCCGCGCGGCTGGCCGCCGCGATCGAGGCGTCGGCCGGATAGCCGAGCGGTTCCGGAGAAGCCGTGCTGTCGGAGCCGTGCCGTCCGGGGCCGTGCTGTCGGTGCCGTGCGACACAATCGTGCGGTGCCCACCCACACCGTCATGCCCTCGCCGATCGGTGAGGTGACGATCGTGTCCGAGGCCGGCGCGGTCACGCGCATCATGACCTACAGCAAGAAGCACGCGCCCGACCCCTCCGAGCTCGGGGAGCGGGACGACGAGGCCGGGGCCGAGGCCGTCCGCCAGCTCACCGAGTACTTCGCCCGCGAGCGCACCGCCTTCGACCTGCCGCTGGCGCCGCGGGGCGACGAGTTCAAGCAGCGCGTGTGGGCCCTGCTGTCCGAGATCCCCTACGGCGAGACGCGCTCCTACGGCGACCTCGCGCGCGCCCTGGGTGACGTCAACCTCAGCCAGGCCGTCGGTTTCGCGAACAGCCGCAACCCCATCGCGATCGTCGTCCCCTGCCACCGGGTGATCGGTGCCGACGGCAGCCTGGTCGGCTACGCCGGGGGACTGGACCGCAAGCGGTTCCTCCTCGCGCTCGAGGAGTCCGAGGAGACCCGCGCCCAGCGGCTGTTCTGACCAGACCGCGAGACGTCGCGGACGCCGGACGTGATCCACGTCGCACCGGGCGCACGCCGGCCGCGACACGGCATACGCGGGCCGCTAGCGTGGTTGCCACAAGTGCACGGCGTCATCGCGGACGGCGCCCGGGGGAGGACCCGGGTGGCCGTCCTTCGTGTTTGACAGGAGAGTGTTGGTATGTCGTCGCAGCAGGATGGGACCCCGGCCCCGCGCCACCGGGTCGTCGTCATCGGGTCGGGCTTCGGTGGCCTGTTCGGCACCCAGGCCCTCAAGCGCGCCGACGTGGACATCACGCTCGTCGCCAAGACCACGCACCACCTCTTCCAGCCGCTGCTCTACCAGGTGGCCACCGGCATCCTGTCCGAGGGCGAGATCGCGCCGTCGACGCGCGAGGTGCTCGCCCGCCAGGCCAACGCCCGCGTCGTGCTGGGCACCGTCACGAAGATCGACCTCGAGGCGCGCACGGTGACCTCGCGCGTCCTCGACCGCGACACCGTGACGCCGTACGACTCGCTCATCGTCGCCGCCGGCGCCGGCCAGTCCTACTTCGGCAACGACCAGTTCGCGACCTACGCACCCGGCATGAAGTCGATCGACGACGCGCTCGAGCTGCGCGGCCGGATCTTCGGCGCGTTCGAGTACGCCGAGCTGGCCAGCACCCCCAAGGAGATCGAGCGCCTCATGACCTTCGTGGTCGTGGGTGCCGGGCCCACGGGGGTGGAGATGGCCGGCCAGATCGCCGAGCTCTCGCGGCGCACGCTGCGACACGACTTCCGCCGGATCGACACCGCCTCCGCGCGCATCATCCTGCTGGACGCCGCGCCGCAGGTGCTGCCCGCCTTCGGCGACCAGCTCGGCACCAAGGCGCAGAAGCGGCTGTCCGAGATCGGCGTCGAGGTCCAGCTGGGCGCCATGGTGACGAACGTCGACGCCACCGGCATCGAGGTCAAGGACAAGGACGGCACCACGCGGCGGATCGAGTCCGTCACCAAGGTGTGGGCCGCCGGTGTCCAGGCGTCCGAGCTCGGTGCGCAGCTGGCCGAGCAGTCCGGCGCCGCCCTCGACCGTGCGGGCCGCGTCGAGGTCAACGACGACCTGACCCTCCCGGGTCACCCGGAGGTCTACGTCGTGGGGGACATGGCGTCCCTCAAGGGGTACCCGGGCGTGGCGCAGGTGGCCATCCAGGGCGCCCGGTATGCCGCGGAGTCGATCAAGCGCCGCCTGGCAGGCCGTTCCCCGCAGGGCCCCTTCCAGTACAAGGACAAGGGGTCGATGGCGACGATCTCGCGGTTCAGCGCGGTCGCCTCGATCGGCAAGCTGCACTTCGGCGGCTTCGTCGCCTGGGTCCTGTGGCTGGCCGTGCACCTCGTCTACATCATCGGCTTCAAGCACCGGCTGACCACGCTGCTGCACTGGGCGGTCAGCTTCCTCGGCCGCGGCCGCTCCGAGCGCACCGTCACCGAGCAGCAGGTGTTCGCCCGGACCGCGATCGAGCAGCTGGGCGACGCCTACGCCCCGTCGCTGCCCCGCGTCCCCGCCGACAAGCGTCCCCCGGTGCAGTCGGTGGCCCAGGCCCGCGACGAGGCCAGCCGCACCCTCTGACGCCGCGCGGCAACCGCCGGACCGGCCTTCGCGGGCCGCGTGCGGCACGTAGGGTGCTGGCATGCCGCTGGAGTACCCCGTCCACGAGCGCACCCTGGGCAACGGGCTGCGTGTCGTCGTCTCGCCCGACAGCAGCGTTCCGATGGTGACCGTCAACCTCTGGGTCGACGTCGGGTCGCGCCACGAGGTCGCCGGTCGCACCGGCCTGGCGCACCTGTTCGAGCACCTCATGTTCCAGGGCTCGCGCAACGTCGCCAGCGGCGAGCACTTCGCCCGGCTCATGGCCGAGGGCGGCCGCCTCAACGCCACCACCTGGTTCGACCGCACCAACTACTTCGAGACGGTGCCGAAGGGCGCCTACGAGCTGGCGCTGTGGATGGAGGCGGACCGGCACGGCCACCTGCTGGACGCCGTGACCCAGGAGAACCTCGACAACCAGCGGGACGTGGTCAAGGAGGAGAAGCGCCAGCGGTACGACAACGTCCCGTACGGCAACGCCCTCATCGAGGTGTATGCCGCGACGTTCCCCCCCGGCCACCCGTACCACCACCCGACGATCGGGTCGATGGAGGACCTCGACGCCGCGAGCCTGCAGGACGTCCACGACTTCTTCCGCCACTACTACGGGCCGAACAACACCGTGCTCACCCTCGTCGGCGACCTCACGCCGGAGGAGGGGTTCGCCGCAGCCGAGCGCTACTTCGGCCCGCTGCCGGCCTCCGCCTCCCCGCCGCGGGACAACCTCCCGCAGCTCCGGCCCCTCGACGCCCCCGTGCGGGTCGACCGCCCCGGCGCCGTCCCGAACGACCGGCTGCACGTCGCCTTCCGGCTGCCGGTCGACAACACCCACGAGTTCTTCGCCGCGGCGCTCGCCGTCGACGCCCTCGGCGGCCTGACGACCTCCCGGCTCGTGCAGCGCCTCGTGCGGCGCGAGCAGGCGGCCAACTCCGTCCAGGCGCACACCATGGGGTTCGTCGACGGCGCGTCGCTGGGCTTCCTGGTCGTCGACGTCGCCGAGGGGCACGACCCGGAGGCGGTCGAGGCCGCGGTGGTCGAGGAGCTCGAGCGCTTCGCTGCAGAGGGGCCCACCGACGTCGAGCTCGAGTCCGCCCTGGCGCAGTCCGAGCGCTCGTGGCTGTCGGCACTGGCAGGCCAGGAGGAGCGGGCCGACCTCATCAGCCAGCACGTCCTGCTCCACGGCGACGCGCAGTTCGTCAACACCTTCCTCGACCGGCTCGCCACCGTGACCGCCGAGGAGGTGCGGGCCGCCGCCGACGCCTGGCTGCGCCCGGAGCACCGTGCCGTGGTCCGACACCTCGTCCAGGCCCAGGAGGACGCCGCGTGAGCACCCCGAGAAGCGCCGAGCAGGACACCCTCGTCGAGCACGACGCCGCAGGCACGGGTGCGACCGGCTCCGCGCCCCGGCCGCCCGTCCTGCCTCCGGAGCCGTGGCAGTTCCCGGTCCCCACCCGGACCACCCTGCCCAACGGTGTCGAGCTCGTGCTCTACCACATCCCGGGCCAGTACGTCGTCTCGGTCCGCACCGCCGTCCCGTTCCCGCTGTCGGCCGAGCCGGCCGAGGTGGAGGGCGTCGCGACGATCATGGCGCGGATGCTCGACGAGGGGACGGCCGAGCACTCCGCCGAGGAGTTCGCCGAGCTGCTGGAGCGCAAGGGCATCGCGATCGGCGCGGGCGTCACCGACGCCGGCCTGTCGGTCGACCTCGACGTCCCCAAGGGCCGTCTCGCAGAGGCCCTCGACCTGCTGCGCCGGCTGCTGGCCGACCCCGTGTTCCCGCAGCCGGAGCTCGACCGGCACCTCAAGACGCGGCTGGCCGAGATCGAGCAGGAGCGGGCGCTGGGGCCCCAGCGGGCGGCGCGACAGTTCGTCGCCACGATCTTCGACCCGGCCGACCGCGCCTCGCGCCCGACGGGGGGCTCGCCGGCGACCGTCCGCGCCATCACCCGCGAGGCCGTGGCCGAGTTCCACCGCGGGCAGGTGGGCCCGCGGGGTTCCACCGTCGTCGTCGCGGGCGACCTCTCCGACCTCGACGTGCCCGCGCTCGCGGCCGCCGGCCTCGGCGGCTGGTCCAACCCGCACCAGCGCGAGCTGCCCGACCCGGCAGTCCCGGCGTTCGCGGCCGACGGGGCACGGGTCGTCCTCGTCGACCGTCCCGGCGCCGTCCAGTCCGAGGTCCTCGTGGGGTGCCCCGGACCGGACCGGCGCGCGGAGGGCGGCTGGGCGGCATACCCCGTGCTGGGGTTCGTCGTCGGGGGCTCGCCCAACGCGCGGGTCGACGCCGTCCTGCGCGAGGAGAAGGGGTACACCTACGGCATCCGCTCGGCCTTCCGCCCGCGGCGGCGCGGTGGCCTCTTCCTCACCTCGGGCTCGGTCCGTGCCGACGCCACCGTGGAGTCCGTCCGGCTGCTGCTCGACATCCTCGGCCGTGTCGGTGACGGCCTGTCCGAGGAGGAGGTGCGTGCCGGGGTGGACTTCATCAGCAAGACGGCACCAGGCCGGTTCGCGACCGCCGACGCGGTGGCGGACGAGGCGGCGGCGCTGTCGCTCGAGGGCCTGACCACGCAGTTCACCACCGACAACCTCGAGCGGATGCGGTCGCTGGACCCGGACGCGCTGCTCGCCGCCTGGCGGCAGTGGGTGACGGGGGAGTGGACCGTCGTCGTCGTCGGTGACGCGGCGCGCTGGGCCGAGGGCCTGCGTGGGCTGGGCCTCGGAGACGTGGTCGTCGTCCCCGCCTGACGGGGCGGTGACGGCTGGCCGTACCCGACCGCTGACCGGACCCGGGCGAGGGTCGGTCAGGCCCGCGCGTCGGTGCCGATGCGCCGCAGGACCTCGTCGTGGAGCAGTCCGTTGGTCGCCACGGCGTTGCCGCCCCACGGGCCGTCCTTGCCGGCGAGGGAGGTGAAGCGGCCGCCCGCCTCGGTGACGATGGGCACGAGCGCGGCCATGTCGTACACCGCGAGCTCGGGCTCGGCCGCGATGTCCGCGGCACCCTCGGCGACGAGCATGTACGACCAGAAGTCGCCGTACGCGCGGGTGCGCCAGCAGGTGTCGGTGAGGTCGAGCAGCTCGTCGTACCGGTCGACGGCGCGCCAGCCCTTGAGGCTGGAGTAGGAGAGCGAGGCGTCCTCCAGCCGGGAGACACGGGACACCGAGATGCGCTTCGCCGCGGCGAGGCTGCGCCCCGACCACGCACCCGACCCGTTGGCGGCCCACCAGCGCCGGCCGAGGGCCGGGGCCGCGACGAGCCCGAGCACGGGCATCTCGTTGTCGACGAGGGAGATGAGGGTGGCCCAGACGGGGACCCCGCGCACGAAGTTGTGGGTGCCGTCGATCGGGTCGATGACCCAGCGGCGGGGTCCGTGCCCGGTGGTCTCGAACTCCTCGCCCTCGACGGCGTCCCGGGGACGGGTGCGCTTGAGCTGGGCCCGGACGAGCTCCTCGGCCGCGCGGTCGGCGTCGCTGACCAGGGAGAGGTCGGGCTTGGACTCCACCACGAGGTCCTCGGCGCGGAACCGGGCCATGGTGATCCGCTCCACGGCGTCCGCCAGGACGTGGGCGAGCCGCAGGTCGTCGTCGTAGGCCACGCCGTCACGCTAGACCAGGGCGGCTCCGGCCCCGGGGACCGACCACGACACGCCGTCCCGGGTATGTGCCGTAATGCCCCGGGACGGGCGGGATCGACCTCCTGCCGCAAGATCTGCTCTCAACTCGGCTGCAGGACGATCACGTTTTTGTCTCGGGTTGTGCCAGACCGTCGCCTTTACCGTCTCCTTGCTCTTTCATGGGTGCCACACGACGACGCCCTGTGCGTTGCAGGGCTGCGCGCCGACCGGTGCGCCGCCCGCACCAGCCCGTCCACACCGGTCGGGAATCCCTACGTAGGAGGACATCAATGCGAGGAACTGCTCGCACGGTGGTTGTGGTTGCCGGTGTCTCCGCCGTCACGCTGCTTGCTGCAGCGTGTGGTGGCGGCAGCAGCAACACCACCACCAAGTCGACCGCTGGCGGCAAGACCGGTGGCACCGTCACGGTCCGCGGGTGCAACCCCCAGAACCCGCTGATCCCGAGCAACACGACCGAGACCTGTGGTGGCAACGTGATCGACGCGATCACGGCCAAGCTCATCCACTACAACGCGGAGACCGGTGCTCCCGAGAACGACATCGCCGACAAGATCGCGACCTCGGACAACCAGAACTTCACCGTGACCATCAAGAAGGGTTACAAGTTCCAGGACGGCACCGAGGTCAAGGCGAAGAACTTCGTCGACGCGTGGAACTACGCCGCCTACGGTCCGAACGCACAGTCCTCCGGGTACTTCATGCAGCCGATCGAGGGCTACGACGCCACCCAGTGCGCCGACGCCGCCTGCAAGACCAAGCCCAAGGCCGACAAGATGACCGGCCTCGTGGTGAAGGACGACTACACCTTCACCATCAAGACCACCGAGAAGGTCTCGAACCTCCCCGTGCGCCTGGGCTACTCCGCCTTCGCTCCGCTCCCGGACTCCTTCTTCAAGGACCCGAAGGCCTACGGCGAGAAGCCGATCGGCGCGGGCCCCTTCAAGCTCGACTCCTGGACCAAGAACACCGAGATCAAGCTCAGCAAGTTCGCTGACTACTCGGGCAAGTTCGGTGGCAAGCTCGACGGCATCACGTTCAAGATCTACCAGGACAGCGACGCTGCCTACAACGACGTGATCGCCAACCAGCTCGACGTGACCGACGAGGTCTCGTCCTCGGCGATGATCGACGACAAGTACAAGACGGACCTCCCGGACCGCAACGCCCAGAAGGCCGTCGGCGTCATCCAGACCATCACCTTCGCGCCGGTCAAGGTCGACCCGAACTACGCCGACCCGAAGATCCGCCAGGCGATCTCGATGGCGATCGACCGCCCGACGATCATCAAGCAGATCTTCAACAACACCCGTCAGCCGGCCACCGGCTGGGTGTCCCCGGTCGTCGACGGCTACAAGGCCGGCCAGTGCGGTGAGTACTGCACCTTCGACGCTGCCAAGGCGAAGGCCAAGCTCGACGAGGCCGGTGGCTTCAAGGGCGGCAAGATGACCATCGCCTACAACGCCGACGCCTCGCACAAGGCGTGGGTCGAGGCCACCTGCAACTCGATCAAGGGCGCTCTCGGTGTCGACTGTGTCGCCACCCCGGTCGTGGACTTCGCGACCTTCCGCGCGCAGATCGCCGCCAAGAAGATGAAGGGCATGTTCCGCACGGGTTGGCAGATGGACTACCCGTCCATCGAGGACTTCCTGGCCCCCATCTACAAGACCGGTGCCTCCTCGAACGACGGTGACTACAGCAACCCCGAGTTCGACAAGCTCCTCAACGAGGCTGCTGCCCAGACCGACGCGTCTGCGGCGAACGCCAAGTACCAGGAGGCGGAGAAGCTCCTCGCCAACGACATGCCGGCCATCCCGATGTGGTACTCCACCGCCACCTTCGGCTGGTCCGACAAGGTCACCGGCGTGAAGATCACCGCGTTCGGCACCATCGACTTCGCCAGCCTCCAGCTGAAGTAAGTCACCCCGGACGGCGCCCCTACGGGGGTGCCGACCGAACAGCGACCGTCGGCCTGCCGGCCC
>NZ_JBHUYG010000101.1:0-15178 GCF_042668795.1 Pedococcus sp. NPDC057267
GTGTGCGGTCGGCGCGGAATGGCTTTCGGGCCGGGGTGCGGTGGGGTGCGCGAGGACGGCGCGCCAGCGCCGCCCGCAGCGCGGGTCCCCATCGCGGGGCCCTGGCCCTGGCGGCGGCGGAGCCGCCGTTCTTCACTCGAAGTAGCAACGAAACTCGGGGGCTCCGCTGCGGGTCGGTCGAAGACTCAGGCTGAGGCGCCACTGTCCGAGGTTCCGATGCAGGAGACGCCCTCCTCAGCCGAGGTCTCGCCATCGGAAGCGGCAGACATCGGCATCCAGTTGGCTCCCGCGCCCGATGGCACCTACAACGTCCTGTCCACCTTCACCGACCGACAGGGTCGAAGCATGCTGATTCGACGGGGTTGGTCAGGCGGCCTCGGCAGTGGCTTCGGATACACCAAAGTGACGACCTACCACAATCTCAGTCTCCGAGCTGTGCAGGCCGTCTCGCGCAATTACTTCAGCGCCGTGACTTCGGGCACGAAGCGCACGTACAGCGCAACAGTGAACTACGTAACGTGCTACTACCGCTTGGGAGTTCGTTACTGCAAGATCAACACGTCTATTGTTGTAGTCATGCCGGTGGACTTCCGGTATCTCAGTGACGGGAAGTCGTTCGGCGTCGTCACCGCCTACTGTTCCGGCTATTACCCGCGATGCCCTGACTGGGTCAAGAACGCGGCCAACGCTTAACGGCGGCTGCGCACCAACCCCAGAGGCCGAAAGGATCTAACCGTTGGGACGCGTGCTCCGAATCGAGGAGCTTCGGGTGGGGGCACCAGTCCGGTGGACTGGTGCCCCCACAGATCGCGACATCCTCGACGAGAGGCGTCGTCGGCAAGGGAGGCGGCTGGAGTATGGGCACCCCGGCCGGCTTACCAGCATCGCCATGCCTCATGTACAAATCGATTGGCTCGGCCTGGAGGCGGAACCGATCTCGTTTGGAGTCGGGTTTGGGCCAGACTCGGCGGGGCGATACTTTCGCCTCGAACTGCTCTCCGAGGAGGAGTGGAGCAGGCTTGTGGGAGAACCGCACTGGCAGGGCGTCATTGCCCAAGAGAAGTTGCTTCAGGGCCTGACGGGCTGACCTCACTGGTCGCTGGTGATATCAGCGGGGAAGTCAGACCGGCTCAGTGCGCGTGAGCGGCCTACCTGTTGGTTGTCGGGCAAATGATGCCGTGTCGGTGCTAGCAGGCACTCTGGCGGGTATGGGGAATCGCGCACGACGAGCCCGGCTTGCCCAGCAGGCCCGGGCTGTGCCACTGGTGGCGGGCTGCGGGTGTGGATGCACCGAGATGGGCCGGGTGGTGTTCGAGGTGACCTGCGGGGACTGCGCCCGTACTTGGTCTGGTGACCTGGTGATGCCGACGAACGGGGTCGTGGGGGACCTGCGTGAGGTGTTCGCGTCCTGCACCTGCGGCGGGGAGGCGGCGGGGGCGGGGCGGATTGTCGAGCTGCTGACCTGAAGGCCGTTGCGGGCTCCGCCGGTATGGGTTTGGCAAAGACTCGGGCGCTGGTGGCGTTCTCGGTGGAGTTCTGTCGGTGGGGGGTGCAAGCCTGCTGGTGCGGACAATTCCATACAAGACAGCCAAGAACTCACACACCAAACTCACGGCGTATGCCTGGGGGTCGGCTCCCCACCCTTGGCCCCGATGTGGTCGCACCCAACTGATGGCCGTTCACAGACACCCAAAGACCTGAACTGACAAAGACTCTGGTCCGCGCTCATGGCTGGTCCATGTCTGTGGCTCGGCGTCTGTGGCGACCCAGGTGCTGGTGAGTCCCATCCACGGTTGACGCTTCCCGGTTCTCCTACGGCTGGGTGCGTCGCGCGGCTGGTCGCCCTGGTCCGCGTGGCGCACCCTCAGCCAGGAGTGGTGGCAGGTGGGAACCGACAGCACGGTGCGCGCCCGGTGGGTGGCGTCGCTGTATCCCGACGCCGGTGAGGCCGGCGGGTCGTTGCAGTACCCAGTACGTCGACGGCCTTCGTTCGGCCCGGGCGACCCCGAACGGGCCAAAGCCGAGGCGGGGCGGCGGGCGCGGACGAAGGTGCGCCGGTACTGCGCCGCGAACCGGCTCAACCGGCTCGGCACCCTGACCTACGCAGGGAAGGGGTGCCACGACCCGAAGCAGGCCCGGGCGGATGCGGGGGAGTTCTTCCGCGCGCTACGAGCGGAGTTGGGCGGGGAGGCGTTGCCGTACCTGTGGGTGCCGGAATGGCACCCGGGCGGTCACGGGTTGCACCTGCACTTCGCCGTCGGCCGGTACATCAAACGCTCCGCGATCGAGCGCGCGTGGGGGCGAGGGTTCGTCCACATCAAGCTGCTCGGTGACCTGCCGACCGGGTCCGGCCGGCTTGAGGAGGCGCGCCTGGCCGCGCGGTACCTGGGCAAGTACGTCACCAAGGACGCCGACCAAGGCTGGGAAGGGCTGCACCGGTACGAGGTCGCCCAAGGCTTTCAACCGGCCCGGGTGTCCATCATCGCCAGCACCGGCCGGGACACCATCGCCCAGCTCGCCGAGCAGATGGCACGACCACCGGACTACGTCTGGTGGTCTTCGGAAACCCAGGACTGGCAAGGACCACCAGCGGTGTGGGTGTCATGGGCCGCTTGAGCGAAGCTGAAGTCCGTGCCTGGCTGGAGACGAGCTGTCGCGAGCAGGGCGTGGATGTCGTTATCCACGACAGTTCCGCGCTAGGTCAGATCGCCATCTTGCTCGGTCGTGAGGGGGACTGCTCAAAACCGCCAGACCGGCTGGACGCGAGCAGGGTCGAACCTGTTGTATCCGCGTCGTCCGGGCCCAACGACGGCGTGGTCGAGGACTGTGGCGATGATCGCTTGCTGGCGGGTGAGCGGGAGGCTGGCCCACTCTCGGCTTAGCGTGTCGCCCCGACCAACCAGCTGGTGCAGCATCCGGCTGGACGTGTCAGCCGTTAACTGTCGGCGGCTGGCTTCCAGACGCGCGAGCACTGGCGCTCTGGCCGCAAGCCATTCGGTCGTAGAGATGACGCGTCGTCCCTTGAGCTCAGCCAACTCCTCGAGCTCGGCCTGGGCCTCTGCCGCCTCTTGCTCCCAGACTGCGTCGCCTGTCAGGCTTTGGCCGCTGAGGGCTGCTGCCATCTGGGGCGAATCCAGGCGCATCAGGACTGCCCTCGCGATGAGTTCTTCGACGCCCTCGGCGTTGACGAAGGTCTTGCCGCATCCTGTGAACCCGGGCCCGCTGTTGCAGACGTATCGGCGCGTGCCGGACTCGGTTGGTCGACCCAGCATTCGGCCTTGGCATGCGTGGCATCGGAGGAGGCCTGAGAGGACGTAGCGTCGTGGAGCGCGCCGGAACTTGCGTGCCGGGTCGTCCAGGATGGCTCGTATGCGCGCCGTCTGTTCGGGCGTGATGATGGCGGGCCACATAGCGGGACAGACGATCTCGCCCTTGTACTCGCGTTGGCCGCTGATCCGCGCGGATCGCAGCACTCGACGAAGGGTGGACGGTTTCCACTGTCCGTCTGTTGTCGTTGGGATGTTGTTGGCCTGCAGCCACTTGACGAGCGAGCCGATGGATTCTCCTGCCAGGAAGCGCGCCGCGAGAGAGCGGAGCATGCTCGCCTCGCTCTCCCGGATGGTCATGAAGTCGGGCTCGAAGCCGTAGGCGCGGCTCCCGCCGCCGCTTGCCTTGCCTGCCTTGGCGATCTCCTGGTGCTTGCGACGCTGCCGAGCCGACTTGTGTTCGCTCTCGTACCTCGCGGCGCTGCCCAACATTCGCGCCACCATTCGTCCCGACGGTGTACCCAGGTCGATTTCTCCTGACTGGACGGTGACGACCTGAAGGTCGTTCTCCTCGCACACGCTGATGAAGTCCTCGAGCTCGACCGGGGATCGGTGCAGTCGGTCACTGTGCCAAGCGACGACCGCGTCGAATTCGTTCGCCTGCGCGCTCCTCAACAATGCCCGGTATCCGGGTCGCGGCTTGCCCGAGTACGCGGAAAGGTCGTTATCCGTGAAGACCTGAGCCACGTCCCAACCGCGGGCCGCGACGAGGGCGCGACAGTCGGCCTCTTGTCGAGCGACACCCAACCCGGCCCCGCCCCGGTCGTCACTGATCCGGCAGTAGATGGCTGCCTTCGTGGTCATGGGTACATTAATGCACACTTGGGCACCACGGCGTGCTGTTCCTCGACGAGGCCCCCGAGTTCAAGGTCGGTGCGCTGCAGGCGCTGCGGCAGCCGCTCGAGTCAGGGCACGTCGTCGTGGCCAGGGCCCGGTCCGCCGTCCGGTTCCCCGCTCGGTTCCAGCTCGTCATGGCAGCGAACCCCTGCCCCTGCGGGCTCGGCTTCGGCAAGGGGGTCGGCTGCTCCTGCTCGCCCAAGGCCAAGCGCGGCTACCTCGCACGCCTGTCCGGGCCGCTGCTCGACCGGGTCGACCTGCAGGTCCAGGTACCCGCCATCACCCGGTCCTCGATGGTGACCGGTGGTGGAGAGCCCAGTGCCGCCGTGGCCGAGCGCGTCGCCGGGGCCCGGGCGGCCCAGGCCGAGAGGTGGGCCGCGACGCCGTGGCGCCTCAACAGCCACGTCCCCGGGGCGCGGCTGCGCCGGACGCCGTGGCGCCTGCCCGGCTCGGCCACCGTCGACATCGACCGCGCACTGGACCGAGGCGGCCTCACCCTGCGCGGGTACGACCGGGTCCTGCGGGTCGGCTGGACGATGGCCGACCTCGCCGGCCGCTCCAGCCCGGGGCGGGACGACCTCGGCCAGGCCCTGACCTTCCGCAGCCAGGGTGCGGTGGCCGCATGAGCAGGCAGCCGGACCCCGAGGACCCCGTCCACGGTGCCACCCCGCCCAGTCGGCGATCGGTGCCCGCGTCGGTCCGCCCCACCTCGGACCGCGCGTCGCGGTCCGACGTCTCGCCGGCCGAGGTGCGCCGCGACCTGGAGCGCGTCCTGGGGCAGGTCGACGACGAGCGCACCGCCCGCGTCGCCTGGGCTCGCCTGTCCGAGCCGGAGGACCCTGTGGTCGCCCAGCTCGTGGCGGGCGTCGGTGCCCTCGGCGCCCTGCACGGCCTGGACCCGGAGGGCGAGCTGGCGCGCCGGCTCCACCCACGGCTCGGCGAGCTGGACCTGTCGTGCGAGCCGCGCATCCTGGCGGCCCTTTCCGCGCGGGTCGTCGTACCGGGCGACGAGGAGTGGCCCACCGGCGTCGAGGCCCTCGTCCCTCCTCTGTGCCTGTGGGTGCGCGGGCCGGCGCACCTCGCAACCGTCGGCGAGCGGAGCGTGGCCCTCGTGGGCGCCCGTGCAGCGACCGGGTACGGGATGCACATGGCCCGCGAGCTCGGGGCTGGCCTGGCCGAGCGCGGCTTCGCCGTGGTGTCCGGTGCGGCTTACGGCATCGACGCGGCGGCCCACGAGGGGGCGCTCGTCGCCGGCGGGACGACGGTCGCGGTGCTGGCCGGCGGCATCGACCGCGCCTACCCGGCCGGCCACGCCGGGCTGCTCGACCGCATCGGCCGCAGCGGTGCGGTGGTGAGCGAGGTGCCCCCGGGGAGCGCGCCCACACGCTGGCGGTTCCTCAGCCGCAACCGGCTCATCGCGACGCTCGCGCGCGGCACGGTCGTCGTGGAGGCCGGCCTCCGGTCGGGATCCGGAAACACCGCCCGGCACGCGCGCGAGGCCAACCGGGTCGTCGGCGCCGTGCCGGGGCCGGTGACCTCCGCGGCGTCGGCCGGGTGCCACGTCCTCATCCGTGACGGTGCCGAGCTCGTGACCGACGTCGGCGAGGTGGTCGAGCTCGCGGGCCGCGTCGGCGAGCTGGCCCCGGTGAAGCGGGCTGCCGTCGACCCGGTCGACCTGCTCGACCCGGTGCACCGGCGGGCCCTCGACGCGCTGCCGCACCGCGGTGCGCTGGGGGTCGAGGCGCTCGCGACCCGCGCCGGGCTCAGTGCGGCGCAGGCGCTCGCTGCGCTCGGCGTGCTGGAGCTCGAGGGGTTGTGCCAGCGGCAGCGCGGGGGGTGGCGCAAGACGCCGACGAGCGCTCGCGAGTAGGTGGACCTGCGCGGTGCGGCGGCTTGTCCCGGGACGGCGGTCCTGCGACGGTGGGCCGGTGGACGGGCAGAGCGCCGAGGCGGTGACAGCGTACGAGCGGCACCTGCGCAGCGAGCGGGGGCGGTCCGAGCACACGATCCGCGCCTACCTCGGCGACCTGCGCCACCTGTTGGAGTTCCTCGAGGACGACTGCGGTGTCACGTCCCTGGGCGAGGTCCGGCTGGCGGACCTGCGTTCCTGGCTCGCGCGCCAGGCGCAGTCCGGCGCGGCGCGGTCGACCGTGGCGAGGCGGGCGGCCTCGGCGCGAGGTTTCCTCGGGTGGGCGAGGCGCACCGGCCGCATCCCGGCGGACCCGTCCCTGCGACTGGCCTCGCCGTCCCGCAGCTCGCGGCTGCCCGAGGTCCTGAAGCCGGCCCAGGCCACGGCCCTGCTCGACGTCGCCGCCGTGGCCAGCGACGACGAGGACCCCATGCACCTGCGCAACCGTGCTGCCCTGGAGCTGTTGTACGCGAGCGGCATCCGCGTCGGCGAGCTCACGGCCCTTGACGTCGACGACGTCGACCTCGCGGCAGGTGTCGCGCGTGTCATGGGCAAGGGCGAAAAGGAGCGCACCGTGCCCTTCGGGGGTCCCGCACGAGAAGCCGTCGAGGCCTGGCTGGTCCGCGGACGGCCCCAGGTGGCGACGCCCGCGAGCGGACCCGCCCTGCTGCTGGGCCGTCGCGGCAGACGGGCCGACCCCAGGCAGGTCCGCGGAGCACTCCACGAGCTGCTGCGCCACGTCCCGGACGCCCCGGACCTCGGGCCACACGGATTGCGGCACAGCGCGGCCACCCACCTGCTCGAGGGCGGCGCGGACCTGCGCCTGGTCCAGGAGCTGCTCGGCCACGCCTCGCTCGCCACGACGCAGATCTACACGCACGTCTCGGTCGACCGGCTCAAGCAGTCCTACCGCCAGGCCCACCCGCGCGCCTGAGTGGGACTGGCGCCCGGCAGAGCCCGCGCGGCGTGTGGGCGTGGCGCGGAACCGTCCCCGCCACGCCGGGGCCAGAATGGCGCCGGACCGTGCGGCGGAGGGCGTCGCGCACCGGGACGAGGGAGGGGTGACCCGGCGTGGGTGACCGGCCGCACCATCCCGCTCCCCCCGGAGCGACAGGCGTGGCCCGAGTCGTCGTGTCCGGCTCCGCCGCACCCTCGCCTGCACGCTCCTCCTCGTGGTGCTCGCCTCGGTGACCGCGCATCTCGTGGGGCGCGACGAGCCGGAGCTGCCCACTGCTGCGCCGTCCTCCCCGGCCAGCAGCACGAAGACTCGCGCGACCACGCCGGCACCCCCCGTGGCCCCCGGCAACGACGACGGCGAGCCCAGCGCCCAGGCCACCGCCGGCGCACCGGACGGGGTCCCGCAGGACGGGACGGGGACGATCCGCGTGGTGGCCGTGCCGGCCGCCTCGAACGACGTCGCCGGTCGAACGGTGCGCTACACCGTCGAGACCCGCACGGTGCAGTCGGTGCTGCTCGACCCACGCGGCTGGCAGAAGGTCGACGGCATCCGGTTCGTCAACGTCACGCCCGCCCAGGCTGCTGGGCGCTCGGCGACGACAGCTACGGCAGCGACGTCGCCGGGTACCGGGTGTACCAGGTGAACCACGAGGTCGGGCACGGGCTGGGCCGCCAGCACCGCAGCTGCCCGGTCAGGGGCGAGCGCGCACCGGTGATGGTCCAGCAGACGCTCTCGCTCGGCGGCTGCGCGCCCTGGCCCTACCCGACGGGCGCCTGAGCCACTCCGCGGCTGCCGGAGGCGGCTCAGGGACCGGCGCGCCAGAGGGGCAGCAGCCGGACCCGCACGGGACCGAGCAGCGTCATGGGGTCGAGGTACTCGCGGCCCCGGAGCGCCCCCAGGTGCAGGCACGCGCTGGGGGAGCAGTGCGAACCCGCGACCACGAGCGTCCCGAGGGCCTGTCCCGCGGTGACGCTGTCGCCCGAGCGCACCGAGGCGTCCACCGGCTCGTAGGTCGACCGCAGGCCGTCCGGGTGGGTGACCGTCACGGTCGGCCGACCGGCGATGACGCCCACGTGGGTGACCGTGCCCGCCGCCACGGCTCGGACCGGCTGCCCGCTCGCGGACGCCAGGTCCACCCCGCGGTGGCCGGCACCCCACGTCGACCGTGGCGCGGCGTAGGGACGAGCCACCTGGGGTCGTGGGGTCAACGGCCACTGCCACCGCCCCCGCGGAGCGGCAGCGACGAGCCCGTCCTGCCGTGTCTCGGCCCCCGCACGCCCGAGACCTGCAGCCCCGCCTCCACGACCGCCGGCGGACCGGTACCGCTCCGGCTCGGGCCGGGCGGCGTGCACCAGCGGACCGGACCCGACGGCGTGCACCCCTGGACCGGGCGCGACCGTCGACGCTGACCCGGGTGGGGTCGGAGAGGGTGAGGCTGTCGACCCGACCCCGGTCAGGGCGGCCCCGGCCACGAGGACGGAGGCGACGGCCGGGACGACGCTGCTGGCGGTGCTCATCGGGCCAGCGTGGCCCGTGACGTGCGACGACCCCACCGGCGTCAACCGCACCTGTGGACGGGCTCCTCCCGGAGACGACCCTGTGGACCAGGGCGGACCGGTCAGTCGGTGGAGCTGCGCAGCCCGCCCAGCCGGGCGACCGCGTCCTGCAGCACCTCGTCGCGCTTGCAGAACGCGAACCGCACCAGCGTGCGCGCCGCGTCGACGTCGTCGTGGAACACCGACACCGGCACGCCTACGACCCCCGCCCGGCCGGGCAGCTCGCGGCAGAACTCCAGGGCGTCCACCGCCCCGAGCGGCGCCGCGTCGGCCACGACGAAATAGGTCCCCGCCGGCACGGACACCTCCAAACCGGCCCCGCGCAGCCCGGCAACGAGCAGGTCGCGCTTGGCCTGCAGCGACGAGGCCAGCCCGGCATACACGTGATCGCCGAGGCCGAGTGCCACGGCGACGGCGGGCTGGAACGGTCCCGAGCCGACGAACGTGAGGAACTGCTTCACCGCCCGCACGGCCGCCACCGCCTCGGCCGGGCCGCTCACCCAGCCCACCTTCCAGCCGGTCGCCGAGAACGTCTTGCCGGCCGAGGAGATCGTGAGCGTCCGGTCCCACATGCCCGGCAGCGACGCCACCGGTACGTGCTCGCCCCCGTCGAACACGAGGTGCTCGTAGACCTCGTCGGTGACGACCCACGCGTCGTGCTCGCGCGCGAGGGCGCAGACGAGCTCGAGCTCGTTACGGCTGAACACCTTGCCGGTCGGGTTGTGGGGCGTGTTGAGCAGGACCAGCCGTGTCCGTGGCGAGAACGCCGCCCGCAGCGACCCCTCGTCGACGGCGAAGTCGGGGAAGCGCAGCACCGACGTCCGCCGCACCGCTCCCGCCAGGGCAATCGAGGCGGCATACGAGTCGTAGTAGGGCTCGAACGTCACGACCTCGTCACCCGGCTCGCACAGGGCGAGGATCGTCGCGGCGATCGCTTCCGTCGCACCGACGGTGACGAGCACCTCGCGGCGCGGGTCGAGACCGATGCCGTAGAAGCGTTCCTGGTGGGCAGCAACGGCGTCGAGCAGCTCGGGCACCCCCGGTCCGGGCGGGTACTGGTTGCGCCCGGCGTCGATCGCGGCCTTGGCGGCGTCGAGCATCACGCGTGGGCCGTCGGTGTCGGGGAACCCCTGGCCGAGGTTGACCGCGCCGTGCTCGGTCGCCAGGGCTGTCATCTCCGCGAAGATCGTCGAGCCGAACCCCTGCATGCGCGCCACCAGCGGACCACCCATCTGCGCAGGCTAGCCGCGCAGCCCTCTGGCCGCGCTGCACACGGCCGCGTTGCGCATGGCCCGGCCGCGTTGCGCACGGCCGCGTTGCGCATGGCCCGGCCGTGTCGCGCCTGGTCGCGTCGGACACGGCCGGTCGCATCGGACGCGGCCGGCGGCTGCCGGTTCCCGCCGCGGCGCGGCCGTGCCAGCATGAGGTGTGCGCGAGGCGGCGATCGCGCCGGTCCCGCTGGACCGGCTCGGCGCGTTGCTCGACCCCCAGCGGGCACGACGGCTTGCGGGGGCGGCCGACCGCGCCCGGTCCGTGTTCGCCGGCCACACGCTCTGGAACGTCAACGCCACGGCGACCGGCGGCGGCGTCGCGGAGATGCTCCTCGCCCTGCTGGCGTACAGCCGCGGCGCCGGGGTCGACGCCCGGTGGCTGGTCCTCGACGGTGACCCCGAGTTCTTCACGATCACCAAGCGCCTGCACAACGTCCTGCACGGCAGCCCGGGTGACGGCGGTCCCCTCGGCCCGGCCGAGGCGGCCCACTACCGGAACTCGCTCTCCCACAACGCCGAGAGCCTGCGTGCCCTCGTGCGTCCCGGCGACTTCGTCCTGCTCCACGACCCCCAGACCGCCGGGCTCGTGCCCGCCGCGCGCCAGGCCGGGGCGGGTTGCGTGGTCTGGCGCTGCCACATCGGCAGGGACGAGCAGGACGACCTGACCCGCAGCGGCTGGGAGTTCCTGCGCCCGCACCTGCGTGACGTCGACGCGCTCGTCTTCTCCCGGCGGCAGTACGCGCCCGACTGGGTGCCTGTCGAGCGCCTCGCCGTGATCCCGCCCTCGCTCGACCCCTTCACCGCCAAGAACGCCGAGCTGTCGCCGGCCGACGTCGACGCGGCACTGCGCCGGGCCGCGCTGGTGCTCGCGCCGAAGGACCACGGCTCGCTGCGGTTCCGCCGCCGTGACGGCTCGTGGGGGACGGTGCGCCAGCACCGCGGCCTGACCCTCGACACGGGGCCGGTCGACGCGGAGTCGCGGCTCGTGCTCCAGGTCAGCCGCTGGGACCACCTCAAGGACATGGGCGGGGTGATGCGCGCCTTCACCGACCACCTCGCCGACTTCCCGCGCGACGCCCACCTCGTCCTCGCCGGGCCCGACGTCACCGGGGTGGGGGACGACCCCGAGGGGGCGCAGGTGCTCGCGGAGTGCCGGGCGCAGTGGGCCTGCCTGCCCGCCGAGGGACGCCGACGGACCCATCTCGTGTGCCTGGCCATGGACGACGTCGACGAGAACGCGCACCTCGTCAACGCCCTCCAGCGCCGGGCCGCCGTCGTCGTCCAGAAGAGCCTCGTCGAGGGCTTCGGGCTCACCGTGACCGAGCCGATGTGGAAGGCGCGACCGGTCGTTGCGTCGGCGGTCGGAGGCATCAACGACCAGGTCGTGCACGGCCAGAGCGGCCTTCTGGTCCGCGACCCGACCGACCTCGACGCCTTCGCGGCAGCGGTGCAGGACCTCCTCGTCGACGAGGAGTACGCGAGACGGCTGGGCACCGGCGCGCGGGAGCGGGTGCGCGACCTGTTCCTCGGGGACCGCCACCTCGTGCAGTACGTCGAGCTGTTCGAACGGCTCTGACCCGTCGGGCTCCGGGCCCCGTACGCTTCGCGCCATGCCCGTCGAGCGCCGTCCCTCCGCGATCGCGGGACGCGGGCTCTTCACGACGCAGCCGCTCCCGACGGGGACGGTCGTCGAGGTGGAGGCCGCGCTGCTCAACCACTCGTGCGACCCCACCCTCGCGTGGGCCGGCGCCCGCCTGGTGGCCTTCCGCGACGTCGCGGAGGGGGAGGAGCTCACCGTCGACTACGCGACGAGCACCACCGACCCCGACCTGCTCGTGCGGTGCCACTGCGAGACCTACCGGTGCCGCCAGATGGTCACCGGCGAGGACTGGCGTATCCCCGAGCTCCAGCGCAGGTATGCCGGCCACCTCGCCACCGAGGTCCAGGCTGCCGTCGACGCCGAGGCCGGTCCGGGGAGCCAGGCCACTCGGCGGGGGAGCTAGGCCGCCTCGGCGTGGGCGATGTGGTCGAGCTGGCGCCAGACCACGACCAGCGTGATGCCTGCCCCGCCGAAGGCGAACCAGAACGGAGCCGCCGCCCCGAAGCGGTCCGCGATCTGGCCCCCGAGGAACTGCCCCACGAGCAGCCCCACGATGAGGCCGACCCAGTAGACGCTGCCGACCCGCCCCTGGTACTCGTCCGGCGTCGCGCGCTGCCGGACCGCCGACGACAGCGACCCCCACACGAACGCGTACCCGCCGAAGACGACCATGATCGCCATCGCCACCCACGGCACCGTCGTCAGGGCGAGCGCCAGGTGGGTCAGCACCTCCAGGGACAGGCAGATTCGCATGAGCCGGGCGAGCGGGACCCTCCGCTCGAGCCGGTCGTAGAGCAGCACCGACGTCACGCCGCCGACGGCCGAGCAGGTCGTCAGCAGGCCGAACCCGACGGCGCCCACGTGCAGCCGCTCCTGTGCCCAGTAGACGAGCACGCCCCAGGGGGCGCCCCACGTGATGTTGAAGATGAAGATCACCAGGGTGAGCGTGCGGATCGGGGCGTTCCCCGCGATCCAGCGCAGCCCGTCGAGGATGTCGTGGCCGATGTGCTGCTCCGGGCGGGCGGTGTCCTCCCGACCGGGCAGCCGCACCTTGGCGAAGAGTGCGGCCGCCAGCAGCAGCGCGGCCCCCTGCACCCCGAACGGCACCGCCGACCCGAGCGCGAACAGGCTCGCCCCGACCGCCGGCCCCACGAACTGGTTGGCCACGAGGAACCCGGACATCTGCCTGGCGTTGCCGATCCCGAGGTCGTCCTTGGGCACGATCATCGGCAGCACCGCCCGCCACCCGGTGTCGGCGAACAGCTCGGCCACCCCCACGGCGAACAGCGTCCCGAGCAGCAGCCCGATCGACACCGTTTCGGCGACGATGGTGGCCACCAGCACGGCGAGCACGGCGACGCGCACGAGGTTCGCAGCGAGCACGAGCCGACGGCGGTCCACCCGGTCGGCGACGGCACCGGCATACAGGCCGAAGAGCAGCGTGGGCACGTTCTGGACCATCGCGGCCGCAGCGATGAGGGTGGGGTCGCGGGTGAGGGAGGCGACGAGCAGGGGACCGGCCGCGAGGGCGATCCCGTCGCCGAGCTGGCCCACCCACGAGGAGGCGAGGTTCCACCGGAACGCCGTCCCCATCCGCGAGGGGACCGCCCACTCCGTGGCACGGTCGAGCAGGCGGGGCAGGGGCGGTCACAAGGACGCGACCCTACCCGCGGGGGCGCTGGCCGGGCACGCGATTTCCGGGTGGGGGCGCGCAGGCCGTACGATGGACACACGACCGGTGTGAGCCGGTCGAATTCGCGCGTCTTCCCACCTGTGACGAGGTCTCCTCCGAACAGGGGCGCACCACGGCAGTCCGGCGAGCATGCCGGCGGGGTGCGTGCAGGCGCCAGGCAGGTGGCCGTCCCGGCCGCCGACGCAACTGACAACGACACAAGGGAGAACACGGCATGGCCGTCGTCACCATGCGCCAGCTCCTCGAGAGCGGCGTCCACTTCGGGCACCAGACCCGTCGCTGGAACCCGAAGATGAAGCGCTTCATCATGACCGAGCGCAACGGCATCTACATCATCGACCTGCAGCAGTCGCTGACGTACATCAACAACGCGTACGAGTTCGTCCGCGAGACCGTCGCGCACGGTGGCTCGATCCTGTTCGTCGGCACCAAGAAGCAGGCGCAGGAGCCCATCGCCGAGCAGGCGACCCGCGTCGGCATGCCGTACGTCAACCACCGCTGGCTCGGTGGCATGCTCACCAACTTCCAGACGATCTCCAAGCGGCTGACCCGCCTCAAGGAGCTCGAGGAGATCAACTTCGACGACGTGGCCGGCTCGGGCCGCACGAAGAAGGAGCTCCTCATCCTCAAGCGGGAGAAGGACAAGCTCGAGAAGACCCTCGGCGGCATCCGCGACATGGCCAAGGTCCCCTCGGCCGTGTGGATCGTGGACACCAAGAAGGAGCACCTGGCCGTCGACGAGGCCCGCAAGCTCGGCCTGCCGGTCATCGCGATCCTCGACACCAACTGCGACCCCGACGAGGTCGACTACAAGATCCCCGGCAACGACGACGCCATCCGCTCGGTCACCCTGCTGACCCGCGTGATCGCCGACGCCGTCGCCGACGGGCTCATCGCCCGCAGCCAGGGCGGCAAGTCCGCCGCTGCCGGCGAGGGCGACGGCAACGTGGGCGGCGACGAGCCGCTGGCCGAGTGGGAGCGTGAGCTGCTCGGCGGCGACGCCGCCCAGGCCGCGGAGACGGTCGCGCCGGAGGCCGGCGAGACCGCCGCTGCCGACGCGCCCGAGGCCGCTGCCGCCGAGGCCCCCGCGGCCGACGCGGACTCCGCCAACGCCTGAGCCCCCACCTGTCCGCAGCGAACGAAAAGAGCTGAGCACACCCATGGCGAACTACACCGCCGCTGACATCAAGGCCCTGCGCGAGTCCACCGGCGCCGGCATGCTCGACGTCAAGAAGGCGCTCGACGAGGCCGACGGCGACCGCGACAAGGCCACCGAGATCCTGCGCGTCAAGGGCCTCAAGGGCGTCACCAAGCGCGAGGGCCGCACCACCTCCAACGGCCTGGTCAACGCCAGGGCCGAGGGCGGCACCGGCACCCTCGTCGAGGTCCTCTGCGAGACCGACTTCGTCGCCAAGGGCGAGAAGTTCATCGCCCTCGCCGACCAGGTGCTCACCCAGGCCGTCGCCTCCGGTGCGGCCGACGCCGACGCCCTGCTCAAGAGCACCCTCGAGGACGGCTCGACCGTCCAGGACCTGCTTGACGGCGCCAACGCCACCATCGGCGAGAAGATCGAGGTCAAGCGCGTTGCCCGCGTCGAGGCCCCGGTCGTCGTGTCCTACCTGCACAAGACCAGCCCCGACCTGCCAGCGCAGATCGGCGTCCTGGTCGGTGGCGAGGGTGACGAGGCCGTCATCCGCGACGTCGCGATGCACATCGCGGCGTTCAGCCCCACCGTGCTGACCCGTGACGAGGTCCCGGCCGAGACGGTCGAGAACGAGCGTCGCGTCGCCGAGGCCACCGCCAAGGAGGAGGGCAAGCCCGAGGCCGCCCTCCCGAAGATCGTCGAGGGTCGCGTCAACGGCTTCTTCAAGGAGAACGTCCTGCTCGAGCAGGCCTTCGCCAAGGACGCCAAGAAGACCGTCGCCAAGGTGCTCGAGGAGGCCGGCGCGTCCGTGTCGTCCTTCGCGCGCTACCGCGTCGGCAACAACTGACGCCCTCCAAGCGACACCCCAGCGGGGCCCCTCACCG
>NZ_JBHUYG010000102.1:0-14951 GCF_042668795.1 Pedococcus sp. NPDC057267
CACCGGGCTCGAGCCCGGTGGGACCTCTGTGCTGGTGCCTGGTCGGCACTGCACCCTGGTCAGCTGGTCGTGACCACCAGCGTGTGCGAGCCGGCCGCCGTCGGGACGGTCACCTCGAGCCCGCGGTTGGTCGTGCGGGTCGTCGCGTCGGTGACCACCTGGCCGTCGAGGAGGACGGTGCCCACCCGGCTGCCGCGCGGAAGGGTGTGGCCGATCCAGACCTGGTCCGCGCCCACGGCTTGCTCGACGTCGATCGTCGTCGTGTACCGCGAGCCGCTCACGGACGCCGCCACGTCGGCATACCCGCCGCCGAGACGGATCCGGTCGCCGGAGACCGACGGCTGGCCCTGCGGCACCTGCGGCACCACGACGAGGCGGCCTGTCCCGAGGTCGGGCTGTACGCCGAGCCACTGGTGCACGACCGCCCATGCGGTGCCGTAGTTGCCCCAGGCCTGCATGAACATCGAGCGGCAGGTCCAGCAGCGGTCGATGTTCGCGCCCTGGTCCGGCGACGGGAAGATCTCCGGCATGGCGCCCGGCTGCTCGTCCGGCGTGCCGCCGGTCGCGGGCTCGGCGAACATCGGGTCGGCCAGCGCGTGGGTGTACCGCTGCTGCTGCCCGGCGCCGAGGCGGCCGTAGTTGCCCTCGCCGATCGACTGGATCGAGGTGGTCAGGCCGAAGATGACCTTCTCGCCCTGGCCGTTGGCGCCGCCGCCGCAGCCGGTGTGGAACAGGCCGGTCGAGAACGGCGGGGTGCCGCTGTAGCAGTCGTTCTCGCGGCCGGCGAGGGCCGCGGTGCCGTGGTCGTACGGCGCGAGGCCGGCCTGGGTGCGCCCGTCGACCTGGAGCTCGGCCTCCATCGGCGTCTGCCCGATCCAGTGCTTCTGGAATGACTGGACGTTCCCCGGGTCGACGAGCGAGTCGGCGTACTGCGACGCCGCGGCGTACCACCAGGTGCCGTCGAACCGGTCGCGGATCTTCCGGGCCAGGTTGTTCGCCCAGGAGAAGGTGCGGCCGTCGTGCTTCGCCTTCGCCATGTCGGCGAGGTCGTACAGGCCGCGGATGTAGTAGACGGTGTTGTCGAGCTTCTCCTGGCCCATGCCGCCGCGCTCGACGTTGCCCAGGCCCTCGGGCCACCCGTCGTGGTCGGCGTCGAGCTGGGAGGTGACGTAGCGCAGGTTGCGCACCGTGAAGTCGTACATCTCGTCGCGGAAGGCGTTGTCACCGGTCCAGCGCCACAGCAGCGCGACGGTGCTGGGGAACTTCACCGTCTCGTCGGTGTTGAAGTCGTAGGACGTGGTGCCGTCGGCGTTCTGCGTCCGGGAGTCGTGGCCGAACCAGATCGAGCCGTCGGACACCACCTCGTGGGTGACGACGCCGGAACGGTTGTTGAGGATGTCGGAGACCTGCTGCAGCGTGCGCAGGTGCGACTCGATGGCCTCGAACTGGCCGACCGAGACCGCCGCGAACGCCGTGTACTCCGCGTCGGTGCCGAAGATCCACGGGTAGTCCGGGTAGCCGGCCCCGATCCACGTGGCCTGGTCGACGGTGCCCGAGGGTGGCGGGAACTGCTTGCCCTGGTTGGTCCAGCGGACCTGCAGGTCGGTCGCGGTCTGCGTCAGGTCGGCCATGTTCTGCTTGCCCCACTCGACGGCCTGCTGCACGAGCGGGTCACCCGGCAGCGACAGCTGGGTCATCTGCGACAGCGCCCGGCGCTCGGCCTTCTTGGCGGCCAGGGCCGCGTCCGGGTCGGCCAGCGCCTTGGCCAGCTCTGCGCGGGCCGAGGTGAGTCCCTGGTCGGACCCGGCGACCGCGAGCCAGACGGTCCTCGAGCCGCCCGCGGGCAGGTCGAGCGAGTACGTCAGCTCTCCGCCGGTGCCCTTGCCGAACGGTCCGTCGTCGCACGCGGACGGCTTGGGGTCGGCGGGCGCGCCGGGCTCGGTGCCGGTGCAGCGGTGCCCGGGCTGCGGCCCGTAGTACTGGTCGCCGATCGCCCCGGACGTGGGCGTCGCCGAGGTGCCGACGAGGGCGGCGTAGTGGTGCGTGGGCGCGCCGGGCAGGGCCCCGTCGTCGGTGAAGACGAGGTTCCTGCCGTCGTAGGAGCCCTTGTCGGGGAGGTTGTCGCTGGCGTTCGGCGTGACGCCGGAGAAGCCCCACGGGTACTGGCCCATGAGCTCGGAGTGCGCGTCGACCGACAGCGTGGCCGTGCGCGCGGCGCCGGGGTTGGTGACGGTCAGTCCGAAGAGCGCGCCGCGGACGCCGTCGGGGACGAAGTCGGTGCGCGCGACCTCCAGGCCCGCGGTGTCGGGCAGGTCGTACCGCGTGTAGCCCCAGCCGCTGGTGAACTTCGTCGCCGGGCCGACCCACTGGCCGTCGAGGCCGAACCAGACGCCGTCGACCATCTTCATGGGCGGGGTCCAGACCCCGCCCATCTCCCCGGTGATGTGCCATCCGTTGGCGTAGAACCGGCCGTCCTCGAAGCCGATGGAGTAGGCGCGGGTGCCGGCGGAGACCTCACGCCGGTCGGCGAGCCGCGTGGTGACGGACAGCTCGTCGCCACCCGCGGCGGCTGAGGCTGCGGAGGCGTCCGAGGCGGCTCCAGCGGTGGCACCGCCGACCGCGGCGGGCGCCCCTCCCCGGGGCAGGCCGAGGGCGGGTCCCGGTGGGGCTGCGCTGGCGGGCAGCTGCGCTGCCAGGACGGTCGTTCCCAACGCCAGCGCGCTGGCGGCTGCGACGAGTGATCGAGACATCGGGCGTCCTCCGACCCAGAAGGGGAGCGGCGCCGGCCGGCGTCGCCTGGGTGGTCAGGACAGTGCGCCCGAGGCGAATTCGGACGACTGTGTCCGGACTGTCGGAACGTACACCCGGGCCCAGAACGGGGCAACGCGCGGCACAGTGCCCCGAACCGCCCGCAACGGGGCGTATGCCGCGAGCCGGGTGACAGGGGACGCCGGCGCCGACGCCGCGTCGGCGTCGGCGTCGGCGGCGGGTGATCGCGACTGGTCGGCGTCGGGTCGTCGTGCCTCAGCCGGCGTCGGGGGCGTACACGTCCCGCGGCCCGGGCTGGCCCTGCAGGGTGCCCATCGCGCGGATCGCGTCGAGCCGGTGGACGAGGTCGTCGGCCCGGGAGGCGACCACGGAGCGGTGCTCGCCGGCGCTGAGCCGGCGCCGCGCGGCGACCAGGTCGGTGCGGTTGCTGCCGCCGGCACGTGCCGCGAGGTCGAGGCGTCCGGCCTGGACGTCGGCCATGCAGTCGAGGCAGAGGATCCCCTCGTCCGAGGACAGGTAGCCCACGCGCTCGCCGCCCGCCACGACCTCGCCGCAGCCGCACAGGGCGGGCTGGGAGAGACGGACCAGGGTCGGCAGCGTGCGCGGGTGGCTGTCCATGGGTGGCGACGCTAGGGCGGGACGCCCCGGCCGCGTCGACATCGGCGAGGTCACCACCCGTTCGGACGATGCGTTTTCGTTCGGTTGGCTGAGTTCGCCGCACGGGCGGAGGTCGGCGCCATCAGGAGGTCCCGAAGTCGGACCGTCGCAGGAGGTCCCGAAGTCGGGACCTAGGTCCCTGCTGCGCCGGCCCGCGTTGCGGGACAAAGGAACTGCGCCCCCGGCAACGAGGGCGAACCGGAAGGACAGCCGGTCCGTACCGCAGCGAGAGCTGCGGAGGTACCCCCGACGAGGGTGGCGGGCCGCTCCGCCCTCCCGGACGCCGAGAGCCCGTCACTCCCGGACGACGAGGCCCTGGGCGGTTTGCGAATCAGCCCGGGGCCTCGCCACGGGGCAGGGGCCGGCGCGGGTCCGGCCGCCGACACCGGCCGCGACGTCCCTGCTCCACCCCGGGCGCAGCACGGCCGGGGCGGGGTGCCCGCACGGGCCGCCATGCCACAGGCGCCGGGCCACCGCGTCCGCCTCGGGGTGGAGCGCGACTCGACCCGAACGGCTGAGGCCCCCGCAAGGGCCGCCGGCCCGATACTGGACCCGTGCTCGACACCGACTTCAGCCGTACGGTGCGTGCGGCACAGTCGGGGGACGAGGGTGCGTTCGCACGGCTGTGGCGGGACGCCAACCCGTTGCTCGTCCGCTACCTGCGGGTGGTGGGCTACGACGACCCCTACGACGGCGCCTGCGAGGCGTGGATCACGGTGGTGCGCGGCCTCGCCGGGTTCGCCGGCGACGAGCGTGACTGGCTCGTCTGGTTGCTCTCGTGCGCCCGGGCCCGTGCCCACGAGGGCTCGCTGCGGCGCGCGTGGGGGTCGGTCAGCGTCACGCCCGGCCTGGGCCTGCCCGTCGGCGCTCCCGTGACCGCCCACGTCGAGGAGGAGCTCACGAGCGCGGCTGTCGACGACCCCCGCACCCGGGGCATCGCCGACTCGCTCGCGGCCCTGCGCAGCCTTCCGTTGGGACAGGGGGAGGTGCTGCTGCTCCGGTACGGCGCGGGCCTGTCGGTCCGCGACACCAGCCGCGTCACCGGGGTCGACGAGCTGGCGGTGACGCGGCTCGCGCTGCGCGGGCTCGAGCGCCTGGGCGTCGACCACGACCTGCTGCGGTGGTCGCTCACGGCCCCGCGGTCCGTGGCCGAGCTCGCCGACGAGCGAGTGGTGCTCGGTGCCTTCACCGGTCGGTCCCGCGCCGGTCGGCGGGGAGGTGGCCGCGCCGGCCGCGGCGGAGGTGGCCGCCCCGACGGCCCTGCGGGTCCGAGCACCCACGGCTCCCGGGTCATCGCCACCGTGGCCGTGCCGAGCGCGGCAGAGACCCTGCGTCCCGGCTCGCGCAGCGCGACCGGCCGCTCCGCCAGGAGGTCCGGGCGCCCCCGGGTCGCCGGCGGTGTCACCGGGGTGGTCGGTCGGTCCCGGGGCGCCGCCGTCGCCGTCGCCGCACTCTCCGCCTCGGTGATGTCGCTCGGCGGGCTCACCGCCGCGGCATACGTCGGTGCCCTCCCGGCCCCGGTCCAGCAGGCGATGCACGACGCCATCGGCGCCCCGGCGCCGACCACCGGCGCGTCCGGACCGTCCGCGCACGGCGGGTCCACGAGCCCCGCCGGCACCTCGCCCGGCCCGTCGACCGGCCCGTCGGACCCGGCCACGGCCGGCCTGTGCCGCGCGTGGTCGACCGACCAGGCCGCGGGCACCCCCCGGGACCGGTCCACGGCCTTCCGCGCGCTCGCCTCGCGGGCCGGCGGCGCCGAGCACGTGCAGGAGTACTGCGCGGCCGTCGCGACCCGGCCCACGTCGCAGGCGTCGCCGGGGCCGGCGCCGACCACCCACCCCACGGGCTCCGGCACGGGCACGACGAGGGCGCCGAACCCGCACCCCACCTCGCCCGGCAACCCCCAGACCACGAGGACACCGAACCCGCACTCCACCTCGCCCGGCACCGGCACGACCCGGACGAGGACGCAGGGGCCCCAGTCGACCGCGCCCGGCAAGGCCGGTGGTCTCTCGACACCGCAGACCACTCCGTCCGGCAGGGTCTCGACGAGCGGGTCGGGCTCGAGGGCTCCCGCGACGACGCCGTCCAACGTCGCGTCCCCGGCGCCGTCGAGCGGCCCGGCGAAGGGTGGCGGCTCCGGCGGGGGCTCGGCCGGGGTGCCGGGACGTGCGGGGTAGGACGCGTGGCCGCCGCCCCGGCGCCGCACCCGTCCCCGGCGGAGCGGCCCGCACCACGTCCGTGCAGCAGTGCTGTCGTAGGCTTCGCGCCGTGCTCTTCCCGCTGACCGTCGCCGTCTTCGTGGTGGCGCTCGTCCTGCTGGCGCTGTCCGGCTGGTATGCCGCGAGGGGCCGGCTGCTCGACGACCGGATGCTGCTCGCGGGAGCCGTCCTCGAGGTCGGCCTGGTCGTGCAGCTCGTCGTCGCGCTCGTCCACGTCGGGCGCGTGAGCGGCGGGGGAGCCGAGCGCGCGACGTTCGCCGCGTATGCCGTGACGCTGCCGTTCGTCCCGCCGGTGGCCCTGTTCACCGCGCTCAAGGAGAAGACTCGCTGGGCGATGGTGGTCGTCGCCGTCGGCGCGTTCGGGGTGGCCGTGATGACGGCGCGCCTGCAGCAGATCTGGGGTCTCGGTGGCTGAGTCGACGTCGCAGCAGCCCGGCGCCCCGCGGTCGACCCGCTCCGGCCCCGGCATCGTCCTGGTCTCGGTCTACGGCCTGCTGGCGCTCGCCGCCACCGGCCGCTCGGTCCTGCAGATCACCGAGTACTTCTCGCGCGCCCCGCTCGCGTACGTCCTGTCGGCCGTCGCGGCCGTCATCTACATCGTCGCCACGGTCGCCCTGGCCCGCGGCGACCGGACGTCCCGCCGCGTGGCCCTCGCCGCGATCAGCGTCGAGCTGGTCGGCGTGCTCGTCGTCGGGCTCGCTTCGTATCTCGCGCGGAGCGCCTTCCCCGACAAGACGGTGTGGTCGCACTTCGGCTCGGGGTACGGGTTCGTCCCGCTCGTGCTGCCGGTGCTGGGCCTGCTGTGGCTGCGGCGCACCGCCTCCAGCCCCGCCGCCGACGGCACGACGTCCGCAGCCCCCGATGGCACGACACAGGGCAGCCCCGAGGCGGACGGCCCCGGGGCTGCACCCTCGCGCTAGGTCCTCCTCAGGAGGCGTCCTCCACCGGCTCGAGGACGAACACCGGGATCAGGCGGTCGGTCTTGGTCTGGTACTCCGCGTAGGGCGGGTACGCCGCGACGCAGCGCTCCCACCACTGCTCGCGCTCCTCGCCCTCGAGCTCGCGTGCCCGGACGGTCCACGTGCGGTCGTCGTCCTGGAGGTCGAGCACCGGGTTCTTGCGGACGTTCGCGTACCACGCGGGGTGCTCGGGGGCGCCGCCCTTGCTGGCCACCGCGGCATACAGGCCCTCGTGCTCGACCCGCATCAGCGGGACCTTGCGCACCTTGCCGGACACCCCGAGCATCGTCAGCATCACGACCGGCCGGTCCATGATGTGCACGGACCGCGTCGTGCCGGTCTCCTCGATCTTCTCGACCTGCTCGCGGACCCACTTCGTGGGGCTGGGGACGTACTCACCCGTGATCGTCGTCATGTGTCCCACAACATCACGGGCGGCCGATCTGTTTCATGCCGGGCGGAGCTGCGGCGGCGGTCCTCGGGGGGAGCGGCTTGCGGCGCAGGGGCTGTGGACAACCGCCGACCCGGATCCTGCGCGTCCTAGCCTCGGTGACATGCCGAGGATCTCCGTCACCCCCGAGGCGCTCACCGCGCTGGCCGGCGCGCTGGCGGGCGTCGCCGACGAGCTGGTGTGGTGCGCCGAGCGTGCGGGCACCGACGCCTGGGCCTTCGGCCCCGGCGACAGTGCGGCGGCGCTGGCGGGGATCCTCGGCGACGTCGAGCACCAGCGGCTGCTGCTCGGCCGCTCCTGCGGGTCGCTGGCGGCGGCGGTCCGCGCGGCGGGTTCGGCGTATGCGGAGGTGGAGGCCGGGGTGGCAGACCTCGCGGTCGGCGGTGACGGCGGGGGGAGCGCCTGGTGAGGGCGCCCGCGCCACTCGGCGGCGACCCCGGCACGGTCCGGGCGCTCGCGGTCACGCTCGCCGGGGAGGGCGACTGGCTGGGCTCGCTCGCAAGGAGCCTGCGCGGCCTTGCGGACCCCTCGCTCACCACGTGGGACAGCGCAGCGGGCGAGGCGTTCGCGCGGCGGTGCGCCGGCGTGGCGGGCGTCGTCGACCGGCTCTCGCGCCGGTATGCCGTGGCCGCCGGGGCCCTCGTCGCGCTCGCCGGTGCGCTCACGAGGGCGCAGGCGATGGTGACCGGTGCCCAGCGGGTGCACCAGCAGGCGTGGCCCGAGTTCCTGGCTGCGGGGGATGCCATGTCGCTCGCCGAGTCGAGCGACGACCCGGCCGTCCGGAGCACCGCGCCGCGCCTGCGCGCGCGGATGGTGGAGGCGGGGGAGCGGGTGCAGGCGGCCGAGCGGACGGCGTCCGACGCCTGGGCCGCGTACCGGGCCGCCGACCGGCAGTGCGCGTCGGTGCTGGCCTCGCTGCGCGACGACGGCCTGTCCGACAGCGGCTGGTACGACGCGGTGACGACGACTCGCGACATCGCCCGCGCCGTGGACGGGGTCGCGGGTCCGGCGGCGCTGCTCCCGGTGCCTCCGGTCCGGGCCGTGGCAGCGCCCGTTGCCGCTGCCGCGGGCGCGGCCGGGCTCGCCGCCGACGCGGCGCTGCTCGCAGTCTGGGGCGACGGCTCCTGGTCGTCCCTCGCGCTGGGCGCAGCCGCCGCGGCGGCAGGTCCGGTCGCGGGTGGGCTCAAGACCGGGGCCCGCGCCACCAACGCCGCCGCCCAGGCCGCGGCGTCGACGAGGATCGAGCGCCGGGCCCTGCGGATCGGCGCCCACCAGCGCCTCGCCGCGGCGGTGGGCGCGCCCAGTGCCCGCGCCTACGGCAAGGCGCCCACGCACGTCGCCCGTACGGTCCCGTGGACCGCACCGTCGCGCCGTCCCGGCACGTGGGGCCGCTGGGCTGCCGAGCAGGGAGAGCTGAGGGCGCGGGCTGCCGTGCAGAGCCGGTGGCTGGACGACTGGCGTGCCGTCACGGGGACCGCCGGCACCTCGCCGCGGCTGCTCGTGACGGCCTGGGGGGTGGAGGGAGGGGGCGCGACGCTGGGCCAGGTGTCCTCGGCACGCGACGCCCGGTCGGCGCAGGCCTCGGAACAGGCGGTCGAGGCGGCCGGCAAGCGCCTGACCTCGGGTGATCCGCCACAGAACGCTCCGCAGGATGTGGCGCGGCACCGTTGACTGACCGGGATGTCCGGAAATACGCTCCATTGAGCAAAAGCCAACTTCCGCGATGTGGAAAACAAGGCGGTGCGTTCGATGGACATCGAGGTCCTGGCCCGGCGGTTGCGTGCCCTCGTCGGCGCGGACGCCGTCCTCACCGACCGGCAGGAGCTGCGCACCTACGAGTGCGACGGCCTGGCCCACTACCGCGTGGTCCCCGCCATGGTCGTCCTCGCCGCCAGCACCGCCGACGTCGCCGCCACGGTCACCGAGTGCGCCCGCGCCGGCGTGCCGTTCGTCGCGCGGGGCTCGGGCACGGGGCTGTCGGGTGGGGCGCTCCCGCACGCCGACGGCGTCCTCATCGTGATGAGCCGCATGCGCGACGTGCTCGAGGTCGACCGCGACAACCAGCGGGCCGTGGTCGAGCCCGGGGTCATCAACCTCCAGCTGAGCGACCTGACCCGCCCGCTCGGGTACTACTACGCGCCCGACCCCTCCAGCCAGCAGGTCTGCTCCATCGGGGGCAACGTCGCCGAGAACTCGGGTGGGGCGCACTGCCTCAAGTACGGCTTCACGACCAACCACGTCACCGGGCTCGAGCTCGTCACCGCCGGCGGCGAGGTCGTCGAGGTCGGGGGAAAGGCCCCGGACCCCACGGGCTACGACCTGCTCGGCGCCCTCGTCGGCTCCGAGGGCACGCTCGGCATCGCGACCCGGGTGACGGTGCGGCTGACGCGGACCCCCGAGGACGTGTCGACCCTGCTGGCGGCCTTCGCCTCGACCGACGCGGCCGGCGAGGCCGTGTCCGCGATCATCGGCGCGGGCGTCATCCCGGCTGCCATCGAGATGATGGACGCGCTCGCCATCGAGGCGGCCGAGGCCGCGGTCCACTGCGACTACCCGGCGGGGGCCGGGGCGGTGCTCATCGTCGAGATCGACGGGCCCGCCTCCGACGTCCGGCACGTGTTCGCCGAGGTCGAGCGCCACTGCCGCGACGCCGGAGCCTTCGAGATCCGCATCGCCCGGGACGACACCGAGCGCGCGCTCTTCTGGAAGGGGCGCAAGTCGGCGTTCGCCGCCGTGGGGCGGATCAGCCCCGACTACATCGTCCAGGACGGCGTCATCCCGCGGACCTCCCTGCCGGAGGTGCTGCGCAGCATCGCCGAGCTCTCCGAGCGCAGCGGGGTCCGCGTGGCCAACGTCTTCCACGCCGGCGACGGCAACCTGCACCCGCTCGTGCTCTTCGACGACGGCCGCGAGGGTGAGGCTGAGCGGGCCGAGGAGGTCTCCGGCGCCATCCTCGACCTGTGCATCGAGCACGGCGGCTCGATCACCGGTGAGCACGGTGTCGGCGCCGACAAGGCCAAGTTCATGCCGCGGATGTTCACCGACGACGACCTCGACACGATGCAGCTCGTCCGCTGTGCGTTCGACCCCGACTCGATCTCCAACCCCGGCAAGGTGTTCCCGACCCCGCGGCTGTGCGGCGAGCGGCCTGGCCGGCACCAGGGCGCGCACCCGCTGGCCGAGGCCGGCGTGGCGGAGGTCTTCTGATGGTGTCGGCAGTGCTTGGAGGCGAGTCGTGACCACCCAGGTGTCCGACGACCTGCTGCGCGCCTGCGACGGGCGGGTCGAGCCGGCGGGCGACGACGACGCCCTGCTCGGCATACGCCCCCGCTGGGTGGCATCCCCCGCGAGCACGGAGGAGACGGCCGCGCTGATGCGGGTGGTCGCCCGGGACGGGCTCGCGGTGACGGCCCGGGGCTCGGGGACCAGGCTGCGCTGGGGCGGTCGCCCCGAACGCCTCGACCTCGTGGTCGACACCAGCCGCATCGACGCGCTCGTCGAGCACGCCGCCGGCGACCTCGTCTACGTCGCCGGCGCCGGCCGGTCGCTGGCGCGGGTGCAGGAGGACGTGGGTGGCGCCGGCCAGCGGCTCGGGATCGACCCGCCGACCGGCGGCACACTCGGGGGAGCGGTCGCCACCGCCGCCAGCGGCCCGCTGCGGCTGCACCACGGCGCGGTCCGTGACCTGGTCATCGGCATGACACTCGTCCGTGCCGACGGCGTCGTGGCGCACAGTGGCGGCAAGGTGGTCAAGAACGTCGCGGGGTACGACCTCGCCAAGCTGCTCACCGGCTCCTTCGGCACCCTCGGGCTCATCACGCAGGTGGCCCTGCGCCTGCACCCCGTGCCGCAGGGTCGCCGCTGGGTGACGGCCTCGGTGGCCGACGCGGCGGCAGCCGGTGCCGCCGTGCTCGCGGTCGCGCACAGCCAGCTCGTCCCGTCGGCCGTGGAGCTGGACGTCCCCGTGTCGGACGCGGGATCGAGCGGGCCGGGTGGCCCGGGCGCTGGCGCGGGCCCCCGCGAGCCGGTCGGCTCCGCCGGGCCCGCCGGCTCCCTGTCCGTCCTCGTCGAGGGTCACCCGGACGGCGCGACCGAGTCCGCCCAGCGGGTCGCCGACCTGCTCGCCGCCTCCGGTGGCGCGGACGTGCTGGTGGGCGAGGACCCCCCGTCCTGGTGGGGTGACCACGTCGCAGCCGACCGACCGGGGTGCACGCTCCTGCGCGTCACCCACGTCCTGACCGGGGTGACACCGCTGCTGCGGGTCCTCACCGAGGCGGCCGCCGGCTCAGGCGTGCGCGCGCACCTGCGCGGTTCGCCGGCGGTCGGCGTGGAGCACGTCGCCGTCGAGGGCGACTCCGACGCGGTGGCCGCCCTCGTGCAGCGCCTGCGGGTCGCCTCCGCCGGGTTCGACGGGCAGGTCGTCGTGCTCGACGCACCGGACGACGTCCGGGACCGGGTGGACCTGTGGGTTCCCATCCAGGCGCTCGGCCTCATGCGCGCCGTCAAGGACCGCTTCGACCCCGGCCGGCTGCTGTCGCCCGGGCGCTTCGTGGGAGGCATCTGATGACCAGCACCGACCCGACGACCGGACACGGCCCCGCCGGCGCGGCAGGACCGGCCGACGGGGTGGTCGACCGCACCGCGGAGCACGGGCACCCCCGGGCGGTCGCCCTGGACGGTCCCCACTTCGACGACCACCGGCCCCCCTCCCAGGAGCTGCTGTCCGACTGCGTGCACTGCGGCTTCTGCCTGCCGACGTGCCCCACGTACGTCCTGTGGGGCGAGGAGATGGACTCGCCCCGCGGCCGCATCCACCTCATGCAGCAGGTGGTCGGTGGCGAGCCGCTGACACCCGAGGTGGTCGGGCACTTCGACGCCTGCCTCGGCTGCATGGCCTGCGTCACCGCCTGCCCCTCCGGGGTGCAGTACGACAGGCTCATCACCGACACCCGCGCCCAGGTCGAGCGCAACACCACGCGTTCCCGGTCCGACCGCGCGTTGCGCGAGGCGGTGTTCGCGCTGTTCCCCTACCCGCGCCGCCTGCGCGCCCTGCGCGGACCCCTGCGGCTGCACCAGCGTTCGGGTCTGTCCCGGCTGCTGCGCAGGACCGGTGTGCTGCAACGGATCTCGCCTCAGCTCGCGGCGATGGAGTCGCTCGCCCCGCCCCTGGGTCGACGCGAGGACGTGCCCGCCCTGACGCCGGCCCGCGGTGCCAGGCGGGGGACCGTCGGGATGCTGCTCGGCTGCGTGCAGCGCGAGTTCTTCCCCGGGGTGAACGCCGCGACCGCGCGGGTCCTGGCCGCCGAGGGCTTCGACGTCGTCGCGCCGTCCGGGCAGGGCTGCTGCGGCGCGCTGTCCGCGCACAACGGCCGCGAGGAGGAGGCAGCCGGCTTCGCCCGGCGCCTCGTCGAGGAGTTCGAGCGCGCCGGGGTCGAGCACGTGGTCGTGAACTCCGCCGGGTGCGGGTCGGCGATGAAGGAGTATGCCGACCTGCTCGCCGACGACCCCGCGTGGGCCGACCGTGCGCGCGCCTTCCAGGCGAAGGTGCGCGACGTCAGCGAGATCCTCGCCGAGGTCGGCCCGGTGGCGCCGCGGCACCCGCTGCAGGTGTCCGTGGCGTACCACGACGCCTGCCACCTGGGCCACGCGCAGGGCGTCCGGGCGCAGCCACGTGAGCTGCTGCGCGGCATACCCGGCCTCGAGCTGCGGGAGATCAACGAGGCGTCGCTGTGCTGCGGTAGCGCGGGGATCTACAACCTCCTGAACCCGGGCGCCGCCCGGGAGCTGGGCGACCGCAAGGCGGCCAACGTCGTCGCGACGGCGGCGGAGCTGCTCGTCACCGCCAACCCGGGCTGCCTCATGCAGGTCCGGACGTCGCTGGAGCGGGCCGGGGCCGCGCTGGCGATGGCGCACACCGTCGAGGTGCTCGACGCCTCGATCCGAGGACTGCCACCCGAGGACCTCGGCGTGGCACGAGGGGGGTCGCCCCAGTCCTAGACCACGGGTCTCCTCCGTGCACGACGACCTCCCACCCATCCCCCCTCACACCCCGAGGTGAACGCATGTTCCGTCCGGTACTCGACGCCGTAGGTGGTTCCCTGTTCCTCACGGCCCTCGTGGCCATGCTGCCCCTGCTCACCATCTTCATCCTGCTAGGCGGCCTGCGGCTCGCCGCGTGGAAGGCCGGCATCGCCGCGCTGCTCGTCTCGATCGTGATCGCGATCTGGGCGTACTCGATGCCCGTCGGTATGGCCGTCTCCAGCGGCATCGAGGGCGCGGCCTTCGGCTTCTTCCCGATCATGTGGATCGTCATCAACGCGATCTGGGTCTACAACATGACCGTCGCGACGGGGCACTTCGACGTGCTGCGCCGCTCGTTCGCGAGCATCAGCGACGACCAGCGGATCCAGGCCGTGATCATCGCCTTCTCGTTCGGCGCGCTGCTCGAGGCGCTCGCCGGGTTCGGGACGCCGGTCGCGATCACGAGCGTGATGCTCATCGCGCTGGGCTTCCGGCCGCTCAAGGCCGCGGTCGTGGCCCTCGTCGCCAACACCGCGCCGGTCGCGTTCGGCGCCCTGGCCGTGCCGATCACGACGCTGGCGACCGTCAGCCAGCAGCCCGAGCACACGCTGTCGCAGATCGTCGGTCGGCAGACCCCGCTGCTCGGCGTCTTCGTCCCCATGGCGCTCGTCTTCATCATCGACCGGGGTCGCGGCGTCCGGGCGACCCTGCCCGCGACTCTCACCTGCGGGATCACCTTCGCCGTGGCGCAGTTCGTCACCTCGAACTACATCTCGACGCCGCTCACCGACATCGTCGCCTCGCTCGTGAGCGCGCTGGCCGTCGTCCTGCTGCTGCGCGTCTGGCAGCCGAAGCAGGCCTACGTCGAGTCCGAGGTCGAGCAGGCCGAGGTCGTCGCCGCAGGCGCCCGCGGCGCGCGGACCTCGGCCACCAGGGCGATGGAGGCGGAGGGCAGCGACCGGCACGCCGACCAGCCCGCCGAGCCGCACACCGGCCGCCGCCGCGCGGTGCCCATGGAGAGCGATGCGGGCGCCGAGGACCTCGCCACCATGAGGGCTCGCGACGAGGCGGCCCACGACCGCGGGTCCGACGTCTTCAAGGCCTACGCCCCGTACCTCATCATCATCGTCGTCTTCGTGCTGGCGCAGCTGCCCGGCATCAAGGACGCCCTCGACGCCCCCACCAAGGTGTTCAACTGGCCCGGGCTCGACGGCCTGCAGTCCGCGTCGGGCAAGGCCTCGAAGATCCCCCAGTTCAAGCTGAACTGGCTCGCCGCAGCCGGCACCCTCATGCTGATCTCCGGGATCGTCTCCATCCCCGTCCTGGGGATCTCCCCAGCGAGGGCGCTGCGGGCCTACGGGACGACGCTCAAGCAGCTCGCGGCCGCGATCGTCACCGTCATGGCGGTGCTGGGCCTGGCCTACGTCATGAACGCGTCCGGGCAGACCTCCAGCCTCGGCACGTGGATGGCGGGGGCGGGCGGCGCGTTCGCCCTGCTGTCGCCGATCCTCGGCTGGCTCGGCGTCGCGGTCACCGGGTCGGACACCTCGTCGAACTCGTTGTTCGGCGCGCTGCAGGTGACGGCCGCCAAGGACGCCGGGCTGCACCCGGCCCTGATGGCCGCCGCGAACTCCTCCGGCGGCGTGCTCGGCAAGATGATCTCGCCCCAGAACCTGGCGATCGCGGCCGCTGCCGTGGGCATGTCCGGTCGTGAGGGCGACATCTTCCGGCGCGTCATCGGGTGGAGCATCGCCTTCGTGGCGTTCATGTGCGTGCTCGTCTTCCTTCAGTCCACCGCGGTGCTCAGCTGGATGATCCCGTAGCGCCGGCTCCCGGCTCCCGGCTCCGCGACGGCCCCGACCACCCGTGGTC
>NZ_JBHUYG010000103.1:0-14664 GCF_042668795.1 Pedococcus sp. NPDC057267
GCACACCACGAGGTGTGCCGGCCCGCTTGCGGTTGGCGGGGGCGCGCCGAATGCTGGCCCCATGGCTGACGACCGGACGTTCGTGGTGGTGGGTGGCGGGCTCGCAGGGGCCAAGGCGGCGGAGCAGCTGCGCGAGCGCGGCTTCGAGGGCCGGGTGGTGCTCCTCGCGGGGGAGGACCACCTGCCGTACGAGCGCCCGCCGCTGTCCAAGGACTACCTCAAGACCGGGGAGGGGCTCGACGACGCGTTCGTCCACGACGAGGGCTGGTATGCCGGGCACGACGTCGACGTGCGCACCGGCACCCGGGTGGCGTCGGTCGACCGTGGCGCCCACGCGGTCGTGCTCGAGGGTGGGGAGCGGCTCCAGTACGACCGGCTCCTCCTGGCCACCGGAAGCACGCCCCGCCGCCTCGACCTGCCGGGTGCGGACCTCGACGGCGTCCTCACCCTGCGCACCATCGAGGACAGCGACCGGCTGCGCGCCGAGCTGCGCGAGGGGCGTCGGGTCGTGCTCGTCGGCGGCGGGTGGATCGGCCTCGAGGTGGCGTCGGCCGCCCGCGAGGCCGGCGCCGAGGTGACGGTGCTCGAGGCGCTCGACCTGCCGCTCGTGCGGGTGCTCGGCCAGCGGGTGGCCCGGGTCTTCGCCGACCTGCACCGCGACCACGGCGTCGACCTGCGCACCCACGTCACCGTCGAGGAGCTGGTCGGCGAGGACGGCCACGTGACCGGCGTGCGGCTGGGGGACGGCACGGTCCTCGACGCGGACGTGGTCGTGGTCGGCGTGGGCGCCGCCCCGAACGTCGAGCTCGCGCAGGACGCCGGCCTCGAGGTCGACAACGGGGTGCTGGCCGACGCGGTCGGCCGCACGAGCGACCCGGACGTGTTCGTCGTC
Organism: Pedococcus sp. NPDC057267; assembly: GCF_042668795.1. Lineage (NCBI taxonomy): Bacteria > Bacillati > Actinomycetota > Actinomycetes > Micrococcales > Intrasporangiaceae > Pedococcus > Pedococcus sp. NPDC057267. The sequence goes on from NZ_JBHUYG010000103.1 coordinate 893, forward strand.
GGCGACGTCGCCAACGTCGAGCACCCCTTCCTCGGTCGGCGCGTCCGGGTGGAGCACTGGGCCAACGCGCTCAACCAGCCGCAGGTCGTCGTCGCGGCCATGCTCGACCAGGACGGCCCCGAGCCGGAGCTGCCGTTCTTCTTCAGCGACCAGTACGACCTGGGTCTGGAGTACCGCGGCCTCGGCAGCCCCGACGACGACGTCGTGGTCCGCGGTGACCTGCCCGGTCGTGAGTTCATGGCGTTCTGGCTCCGTGGCGGGGTCGTGACCGCCGGCATGAACGTCAACGTCTGGGACGTGGGCGACGCCGTCGAGGCCCTGATCCGCTCGCGTGCGCAGGTCGACCCCGACCGGCTCGCCGACGTCGCTGTGCCGCTGGAAAACCTGACCTGACCTTTACCCTTCCTCCTCCTCACAGCCGTTCCCCGCTCGCCGGGGACGTGGTTCGATGCCCCTCCGGGCCCGGATCCGCATGTCCGTGGCCGCCGATCCGCTGTGGGCTCTGGAGGAGTGCTGTGCGCGTACAACGCAGGAAAGTGATGGGGGTGGTGGGGGCGACCGCCCTCGCCGCAGGGGTCGTGACCACGGCCGCGACGAGCGCGGGAGCGGCGCCGTCGCCGTCGGCTGCCGTCGTGATCAACGAGGTCTACGGGGGCGGCGGCAACTCCGGCGCGCCGTACAACCGCGACTTCATCGAGCTGGTCAACAAGACCACCTCTGCCGTCTCCCTCGACGGGTGGTCCGTCCAGTACGCGTCGTCGAGCGGCTCGTTCTCGGGCAAGACCGACCTGACGGGCTCGATCCCGCCGGGTGGGCGCTTCCTCGTCGGTGAGGCCTTCGGCAGCGACCGCACACTGCCCGGCATCACCACCGACCAGGACGGCACGATCGCCATGAGCGGCACCACCGGCAAGGTCGCCCTGGTGAACAACACGACCCTGCTGACGTCCACCGTCTGCTCGCCCACCAAGGGGGCGACCGGCTGCTCCAACCTGCCCCAGGTCCTCGACTTCGTCGGCTGGGGGGCTGCCAGCGACTGGGCCGGCAGCGGCGCCGCACCGGGCACCTCCAACGCCACGTCGGTCTCGCGCAACACGACCAGCACGAACACCGCCGACAACGCCGCGGACTTCAAGGCGGGGACGCCCACGCCCGGCGCCGGTGGCACCCCACCCCCCGGGACCCCCGTCGAGAAGACGATCGCCGAGGTCCAGGGCACGGGTGACACCTCCCCGCTGGTCGGCCAGAACGTCGTCCTCGAGGGCGTCGTCACCGCGGCATACCCCACGGGCGGCTTCCACGGCTTCTTCCTCCAGACGGAGGGGACCGGCCCCGAGCCCGACCCGAGCGGGGCCTCGGACGGCGTCTTCGTGTTCCAGTCCGGCTCGAGCACTCCGCTCGATGCCGACGCGGTCGTCGGCAACTACGTGCAGGTGACCGGCAAGGTCAGCGAGTTCGGGGGCCTGACGGAGGTCACCGCCTCTGGTGCCGACATCGTCGACGCGGGCAGCGACTTCAGCCCCGTGCAGCCGCTGACCGTCCCGTGGCCGAAGACCGACGCAGGTCGCGAGTCCATCGAGGGCATGCTGTTCCAGCCGACGGGCGGCTACACCGTCACCAACACGTTCGGCACCAACCAGTACGGCGAGGTCGGCCTGGCCGTCGGCGACCACCCGCTCCTGCAGAACACCGAGGTCGCCACGCCGGGCAGCCCCGAGGCTGCAGCGGTGGTCGCGGACAACGCCGAGCGCAAGGTCACCCTCGACGACGGCTCGTCGAGCAACTTCACCGCGAGCAGCTACAGCGCGGGCGCCTGCGGCACCCGCCCGGTGCCGTGCCTGCTCAACGGCGACCTCACCCCGGCATACGTCTCGAACACCAAGCCGGTGCGGGTGGGGGCCGCCGCCACGTTCACCAAGCCGGTCGTCGTCGACTACCGGTTCGACCTGTGGCGCTTCCAGCCGACCGAGCAGGTCGTGGGGCCGGACAACGCCGCCTCGCCGGCCACCTTCGCCGACACGCGCACCGCTGCGCCCGACGCGGGGGACATCAACCAGCGTGGCACCGCCGACCTCAAGGTCGCCTCGTTCAACGTCCTGAACTACTTCACCGACCTCGGTGACCAGGACCCGAGCTGCCAGGCGTACTACGACCGCGACGACAACGGCGACACCGTGCGCACCGGCTGCGAGCAGCGCGGTGCGTGGGACAGCGCCGACCTCGCCCGCCAGACCGAGAAGGAGGTCTCGGCCATCACCGCGCTCGACGCCGACGTCGTGGGCCTGATGGAGATCGAGAACTCGGCCAAGTTCGGCCACGACCGTGACGCGGCCCTCGCGTCGCTCGTCGCCAGCCTCAACGCCAAGGCGGGCGCCGGCACGTGGGCGTTCGTGCCCTCGTCGACGGACCTGCCCCCGCTGGACCAGCAGGACGTCATCACCTCGGCCATGATCTACAAGCCGGCCAGCGTCATGCGGGTCGACCGGTCGCGGGCGCTGGGGGACCAGAGCGGTGACGGGCAGGCCTTCGTCAACGCGCGGGAGCCCATCGCCCAGACGTTCAAGGCGAAGTACGGCAAGGGCGACAAGTTCCTGTTCGTCGTCAACCACTTCAAGTCCAAGGGCTCGCCCGGGCCGTTCCCCGGCGACGAGGACACCGGCGACGGGCAGGGCTCGTCGGTGACCAGCCGCATCCTGCAGGCGCAGGCCCTGCGCGACTGGGTGCCCGGCGTGGCTGCGGAGTACGGCGCGAAGGCCGTGGTCATGGCCGGCGACTACAACTCCTACACCAAGGAGGACCCGCTGGACGTGCTCTACAAGGCGGGCTACACCGACGTCGGCTCGACCTTCGACCCGACCAGCTACTCGTACTCCTTCAGCGGCCTGTCCGGATCGCTGGACCACATCCTCGTCAACGACTACGGCCTGCGGATGTCGACGGGGGCCGACCACTGGAACATCAACTCCGGTGAGTCCGTGGCCCTGGAGTACAGCCGGTTCAACTACCACGCCACGGACTTCCACGACCCGGGCCCCTACCGTGCCTCGGACCACGACCCGGTCGTGCTGGGCCTCAAGGCCTTCGTGAAGCAGTGAGCTCGTAGAGCGCGGTCGGTGTGCCGCGTGCGCGGCACGGCGGGCCCGTCCCCGGTGGGGGCGGGCCCGCCGTGGTGTGCGGCCGGGCGTCGCGAGGGGTCGTCCCGGGGTACCGGGATGCCGGGCCGTGCCGGCACGAGGCGCGTCGTTAGGCTGGCCCGGTGAGCGAGACGACGCGGGGTGGCACGACGCGGGTGGCAGTGGTCGGCGCGAACGGCCGGATGGGGCAGCAGGCCTGCCTCGCGGTCGAGGCGGCCGGCGACCTCGAGCTCGTGGGCCGCTACGGCCGGGGCGACGACCTCGGCGACCTCGGCGGGGCGCAGGTGGTCGTCGACCTGACCGTGCCCGACTCGTCGCCGGCCGTGGTCGCCCACTGCCTCGAGCGGGACGTGCACGTCGTCGTGGGCACGACCGGCTGGGACGACGCCCGCCTCGGCACCCTCCGCGAGCAGCTCGCCGACCACCCGCGGGTGGGCGTGCTCATCGCCCCCAACTTCGCGATCGGCGCGATCCTCATGATGCGCTTCGCCGCCGAGGCGGCGCGGTTCTTCGAGTCGGTCGAGGTGGTCGAGCTGCACCACCCGGCCAAGGTCGACGCCCCCTCCGGGACCGCGGCCCGCACGGCCCGCATGATCGGCGAGGCGCGGCGCGACGCCGGGCTCGGCGACGTCCCGGACGCCACCACGCACGACCCGGACGGGGCGCGCGGCGCACGCGTCGACGGCATACCGGTGCACTCGGTGCGCCTGCGCGGTCTCGTCGCGCACCAGGAGGTGCTGCTCGGGGGCCCGGGTGAGTTGCTCACGATCCGGCACGACTCCTTCGACCGCGAGTCGTTCATGCCCGGCGTCCTGGCCGGCGTGCGCGGCGTCGCCGACCACCCCGGGGTGACCGTCGGCCTCGAGCACTACCTCGGCCTGGGGGACTGAGTGCGCGAGAAGGTCACCGCGGTCGTCCTGCTGGTCGTCCTCGCGTTCTACTCCGCCACGATCGGCTGGCGCGGCTTCGCCCTGATCGCCGACGGGCGTCTCGTGCCGGTGCTGCTCGGGCTCGGCGTGGTGCTCGTGCCGGTCGTCGCGCTGCTGGCGATGGTGCCGCTGGTCCGCCTGGCACGGGACGGGTCGCGGATGCTGGCCGAGGCGCAGGCCGGGAACGCGGCGCCGCAGGTGGTGCAGGAGCTCGAGCTGGCGGAGGAGTGCCGGGTCGGGAAGGACCGGGCCGGAGAGCAGCAGCACTACCGGGCCGCCGTGCGCGCCTGGCGAGCCCAGCGGTCCTGAACCCGCCCAGTGCTCCGGGGCGGCCGACGCTCCCGGGCGTTGCGGCCGCCAGGACGGCGAGCGCGGCGGCGGCCTGTGGTGGGTGCCGGAAGTGGCACGAATGGCCCTCACCCGGACCGGTCGGGGGCCATTGGTGACGAAAGCGGCACGGGTGGCCCCAACGCGACGCGCCGTTCGGCCGGGCGGCCCTGGGCCTAGGCCATGCCGGCCAGGCGCAGCAGGGCCGCGGTGAGGGCAGCCAGGACCACGACCACGAGGAACGGCGCGCGCAGCAGCAGCGCCACGACCGCCACCGCGACGGCCACGGCGCGCGCGTCGACCGTCAGGTCACCCCGGGTGTTCGTGAAGGTCTGCACCGCCACGAGCGCGGCGAGAAGCGCGATGGGGAGCGCGGACGTCACCCGAGCCGTGCGCTCGCCCTCCAGCCAGCGCACCGGCACGACGTGGCCCAGGACCTTGAGCAGGTATGCCAGTGCGCAGCCGAGCAGGACGGCGGTCCACGTGCTCACGGGGTCGGCTCCTCGTCGCTCCAGTGGTGCGGCGGTCGCGGGTCCTGGTGCGCCCGGCGCCACACGCCCGCGACCAGCGCGCACAGCGCAGCCACCAGGACCGGGACGCCGGCGGGCGCGTGCGGGGCGACGAGGACCGAGACCAGGGCCGCCAGGGCGGCGATCGCGAAGGCGTCCCACGACTTCAGGCGCGGCCAGAGCAGGGCGCAGAAGGCCGCGGCAGCCGCGGCGTCGAGGCCGTAGGTGCGAGGGTCGCCGATCTGCGTGCCGACGAGAGCGCCCACGAGCGTCATGGCGTTCCAGCAGAGGAAGACCCCGAGCCCGGTGGCCCAGAACCCCAGCCGCCCCGCGGTCGCCTCCGGCTGGCCGACGCCGACGGCGGTGGACTCGTCGATGGTGAGGTGGGCGGCCAGCAGCCGGCGGGGGCCGCGGGTGCCCAGGAGCCGGGACACCTGCAGGCCGTAGAGGCCGTTGCGGATGCCGAGCAGGGTGGCGGTCGCCACCGCCGTGAGGCCGGCGGTCGGCGCGCTCGCCAGGATGCCGACGAAGGCGAACTGGGAGCCGCCGGTGAACATCAGCAGCGACAGCACCTGCGCCTGCCAGGTGTTGAGCCCGGCGGCGACGGCCAGGGCTCCGAAGCTGATGCCGTAGGCGCCCGTCGCCACGGACACCGACGCGGCCTGGCGCAGCACCTGCCGTCGGCGCCCCGCTGCGAGCGCCCCGGTGGTCATGCCGGCGGTGGGGCGGTGATGTCGGCGACCAGCCGGACCTCGCGCGCGGTCGCCCCGTCGGGGGAGACGACCCGGTCGCGGAACGCGCCGTCGGGGTGCAGACCCGCGGTCATGAGGAACGCCCGGGTCGCCTCGTCGTCGGCCATGACCCACGTGGAGAGGGCCTCGGCCCCGGCACCGCGCAGCGTGTCGACGGCGGCGTTGAGCAGGCGCGACCCGTGTCCGCTGCGCCGCGCCTGCGGGTGCACCCCGAGCACGCTCAGCTCCCCGGTCTCGGGCGAGGCGTCGGGGTCCTGGCTCGGCCCGATCGAGGCGAACCCGACGACCTGGTCCCCGGCGCAGGCCACGAGCAGCCGGTAGACCCCGCTCGGTGGGGAGGCCAGCGACCGCCGCCAGGCGCTCGCGAAGGCCTGCGGCTCGAAGCCGTCCACGACCTCACCGGGGAGCACCCCGGCATACGCCTCACGGAAGACGGTCGCCTGCACCAGGCCCACGGCCGGCGCGTCGGTCTCACGGGCGGTGCGCACGCTCGCGTCGGCGAGCGGTCCGGGCGGGTGCGGGTGGTCGTGCGCCATGGCCGCCATCCTCCCAGCCGGGCTGCGCGGGAACGTGCGCGGCCCCGTGTGCCGGTCGTGACGCCGTCGCGCCGACGCCGCTGTGAGTGCTGCGCGACGGGTCAGGCGCGCTCGTAGGCGACCCAGCTGAAGCCGTCGCGGCGCTCGCGGCTCACCTCGCGCCAGTGGGCCCGGTCGATCTCGGGGAAGGTGACGTCGCCCTCGGGCGCCTGGTCGACCTCGGTGATGAGCAGCCGCTGCGCGAACGGCATCGCCTCGGCGTAGACCTGCCCGCCCCCGCACACGAACACCTCGTCGGCAGGGCCGGCCAGGGCCAGGGCCTCGCTCAGCGAGTGGGCGGTCTCGACGTCGGCGTGCGACCAGTCGGGCTGGCGGGTGATGACGATGGTGCGGCGGCCCGGCAGCACCCGGCCGATCGAGTCGAACGTCCTGCGCCCCATGACCATCGGGTGGCCCATCGTGGTCCGCTTGAAGAACGCGAAGTCCTCGGGGAGGTGCCACGGCATGTCGTTGTCGGCGCCGATGACGCCGTTGCGCCCGACCGCCGCGATGAGCGTCACCGACGTCATACGGCGATCGGTGCCTTGATCGAGGGGTGGGCCTCGTAGCCCACGAGCTCGAAGTCGCCGAGGTCGTAGTCGTCGATCGAGGCGTGCGGCGTGATCCGCATGGTGGGCAGGGGGAGCGGCTCTCGGGTCAGCTGCAGCCGGGCCTGCTCGAAGTGGTTCGAGTACAGGTGCGCGTCGCCCAGGGTGTGCACGAACTCGCCCGGCTCGAGGTCGGTCAGCTGCGCGACGACCATGGTGAGCAGGGCGTAGGACGCGATGTTGAACGGGACGCCGAGGAAGATGTCGGCCGACCGCTGGTACAGCTGGCACGACAGCCTCGCCCGCCGCCCGTCCGTCGCGGGCGTGACGTAGAACTGGAACATCGTGTGGCACGGCGGCAGTGCCATGTCGTCGACGTCGGCGACGTTCCACGCGCTGACGATGTGGCGTCGGGAGTCGGGGTTGGTGCGGATCGACTCGATGACCTTGGCGATCTGGTCGACGTGCCGGCCGTCGGGCGTGGGCCAGGACCGCCACTGGTAGCCGTAGACGGGTCCGAGGTCGCCGTTCTCGTCGGCCCACTCGTCCCAGATGGTGATGCCGCGCTCCTGCAGCCAGCGGACGTTGGAGTCGCCGCGCAGGAACCAGATGAGCTCGCCGATGATCGACTTCAGGTGCAGCCTCTTGGTCGTCAGGACCGGGAACCCCTCGGCCAGGTCGAACCGCATCTGGTAGCCGAAGACCGAGCGCGTGCCCGTCCCCGTGCGGTCGGACTTGTCCACCCCGGTGGTGAGGACGTGGTCGAGGAGGTCGAGGTACTGCTGCACGCTCGCAGGGTATCCCGGAGCGGACCCGCGACCGAGGCAACGGCGCGGGAGGGCGCCGGGGCCGAGCCGGGCAACGGCGCGGGAGTGCCAGCTGGCGCCGGGTTCCCGCCGTTCTCGGGACGTGGGTGCGGCGCCGGGACGGGAGCCGGCCGCCCGGGGCGATAGCCTGCAGGCATGAGCACGCACAGCCCGTTCGGCCGCCTCCTGACGGCCATGGTCAGCCCGATGCGCCCGGACGGCAGCCTGGACGAGGAGGGCGCGCGCCGGCTCGTGGCCCACCTGCTCGACACCGGCCACGACGGCATCGTCGTCAACGGCACGACGGGGGAGTCGGCCACGCTGAGCGACGACGAGAGCATCGCCATGGTCCGGCTCGTCGCGGACACCGTGGGCGGCCGCGCCCAGGTCGTGGCCGGGGTCGGCTCCAACAACACCGCCCACAGCGTCGAGATGGCCCACCGGGCGCAGGACGCCGGGGCGACCGGTCTGCTGCTCGTCAGCCCCTACTACAACAAGCCCACGCAGCCCGGGCTCGTCGCCCACTGCAAGGCCGTCGCCGCGGCCACCGAGCTCCCGGTGATGCTCTACGACATCCCCGGCCGCACCGGCATACCGTTCACGACCGCCACGCTGCTCGAGCTGGCGCAGGTGCCGACCATCCGCGCGGTCAAGGACGCCAAGGGCAACGCGTTCGAGACGAGCAAGGTGCTTGCCGCCACCGACCTGCTCTACTTCTCCGGCGACGACGCCACCACGCTGCCGTGGCTGGCGCTCGGTGCGATCGGCACCGTGAGCGTCGTGGGCCACGTGGCCGGGCGTGAGTATGCCGCGATGCTGGCCGCCGTCGACGCCGGGGACCTGGCCGCGGCGCGCGAGGTGCACGAGCGGCTGATCCCGGCGGTGGAGGCGATCATGACGCCCTCCCAGGGCGCGATCATGGCCAAGGCCGCCCTCGTCGAGCTCGGGGTGATCGAGCACGCGACGGTCCGGCTGCCGTTGGTCGAGTCGCCACCGGAGCACCTCGAGGCGCTGCGCGCCGGCCTCAAGGAGTCTGGTCTCCTGTGAGCCACCCCCACCCCGAGCTGGCCGCACCCGCTCCGCTCGTCGACGGCGGTGTGCGCATCGTCGCCCTGGGCGGCCTCGGCGAGGTCGGCCGCAACATGGCCGTCATCGAGCACGCCGGGCAGCTCCTGGTCATCGACTGCGGCGTGCTCTTCCCCGAGGACCACCACCCGGGCGTCGACCTGATCCTGCCCGACTTCGAGTACATCGAGGACCGGCTCGACGACGTCCAGGCGATCGTGCTCACGCACGGCCACGAGGACCACATCGGCGCGGTGCCGTACCTTCTCCGGCTCAAGCCCGACATCCCGCTGGTGGGCTCCATGCTGACCCTCGCCCTGGTCGAGGCGAAGCTCAAGGAGCACCGGATCACGCCGTACACCCTCGGCGTCAAGGAGGGGATGCGCGAGCGGCTCGGCGTCTTCGACTGCGAGTTCGTGGCCGTCAACCACTCGATCCCCGACGCGCTGGCCGTCTTCGTGCGCACGCCCGGCGGGACGATCCTGCACACCGGCGACTTCAAGATGGACCAGCTGCCGCTGGACCGCCGCCTCACCGACCTGCGGGCGTTCGCCCGGCTGGGGGAGGAGGGCGTCGACCTGTTCATGACCGACTCGACCAACGCCGAGGTCCCCGGGTTCACGACGCCCGAGCGCGACATCGCCCCGGCGATCGACAAGGTCTTCCGGCACGCCGAGCGCCGCATCATCGTCGCCTGCTTCTCCTCGCACGTGCACCGCGTCCAGCAGGTCCTCGACGCCGCCGAGAAGTCCGGGCGCAAGGTCGCGATGGTCGGGCGCTCCATGGTCCGCAACATGGGCATCGCCGCCGACCTCGGCTACCTGCACGTCCCGGACAACGTGCTCGTCGACGTCAAGAAGCTCGACGACCTGCCCGACGACCGGGTGGTCCTCATCTGCACCGGCTCGCAGGGCGAGCCGATGGCGGCCCTGTCCCGCATGGCCAACCGCGACCACCGGATCGACGTGGGCCCCGGCGACACCGTACTCCTCGCGTCGTCGCTCATCCCCGGCAACGAGAACGCCGTCTACCGCGTCATCAACGGCCTCATGCGCCTGGGCGCGAACGTCGTGCACAAGGGCAACGCCAAGGTGCACGTCTCGGGCCACGCCAGCGCCGGCGAGCTGCTCTACTGCTACAACATCGTCAAGCCCCGCAACGTCATGCCCGTGCACGGGGAGTGGCGCCACCTCGTGGCCAACGCCGCCCTCGCCGAGCAGACCGGCGTCGACCGCGACAACATCGTCGTGGCCGAGGACGGCGTCGTCGTCGACCTCGTCGACGGCCGCGCCCGGATCGTCGGGGCCGTCCCGTGCGGCTACACCTACGTCGACGGGTCGTCGGTGGGCGAGTTCGACGAGGCGCTGCTCAAGGACCGGCGGATCCTGCGCGACGAGGGCTTCATCTCGGTCATCGTCGTCATGGACGCCGCCACCGGGAAGATCGCCGCCGGCCCGGAGATCCAGGCCCGCGGGTTCGCCGAGGACGACGAGATCTTCAACCAGGTGCGGCCGAAGATCGAGCAGGCGCTCGCGGAGGCGACCGGCAAGGGCGTCACCGAGTCCTACCAGCTCGAGCAGGTCATGCGCCGGGCGCTCGGCAGCTGGGTCGGTGGCAAGATCCGCCGCCGCCCCATGATCATCCCCGTCGTCATCCAGGCCTGACCCCCCCGCCGGCCACCTGCCCCGTGCGGCGGGCACCCGGCATACCCACGCAAAACGGCAGTTGCGGACGTGAAACGGCAGTTCTGGACCGCCGTTTCGTGCCAGCAACTGCCGTTTTGCGGTGGGGAGCGGGTATGCCGCGTGGCCCGGCGCGGGTCAGGAAGGCTTGGCGACGTGCCGGCTGAGGGCGAGGTCGAGGCCGGCCAGCAGGCGGTCGAAGGACTCGTCGACCGACTCCGGCAGCCCGAACCCACCCGCGGCCTCGAGCACCACGAAGCCGTGCAGGGTGGCGCGGACGGCGCGGACGGCGTGCACGGTGTCGGTGCCGGCGATGCCGTAGTCCTCGAGCACCCCGGCCAGCACCCCGACGGCACGTGCACCCGCTGAGGCGTGCTCGTCGTCGCCCAGGGCCGGTGCGCGCACCGAGGCTGCGACCCGCCCGGGGTGGCGCGCCGCATACTCGCGGTAGGCGACGGCCACCGCCTCGAGGGCCGCACGTCCCCGGCGGTACTGACGGGCGTCGCCGATCGCCAGCACCAGCTCCTCGACCGCCTGCACGGCGACGTCGCGCCGCAGGGCGTCGATCCCCGGGACGTGCTTGTACAGCGCCGGTTGCGAGACGCCCAGCCGCTGGGCCACGGCCGACAGGGTCAGCGCGTCGAACCCCATCTCGTCGGCGACCTCCGCCGCGACCCCGGCGACCAGCTCCCGGGTGAGCCCCCTGCGCGGCACCTCAGCGCACCCCGGTCGTGCCGGGCGACGCGGAGGTGGTGCGGGATGCCGAGAGCCCGGCCGCCGTGACCCAGATCATGAGGAGGGGGAGGGACGCGTAGGCCGCGGCGGCCACCGCGTCGACGAGGAACAGGTACCCGACGCCGGAGGCGGCCACCGAGAGGGCCAGGAGCCCTGCGACCGGCGTCAGCCACCGGGGAAGGGCGCCGCGAACGCCCGCCCGGACGCCGAGACCGGCCAGCAGCGCGAGGAGCAGCATCTTGACCCCGTCCGTGCGGTTCACGGCCTGCGACAGGAGCCCGGCCACGTCGGCGTCGCCCGATGGCACCGCCACGAGGGCCAGCCACAGCCCCAGCACCCCCTGCAGGGCGCTCAGGAGGGTGACCGCCCCGGCCAGCACGGCGACACCCCGGTCCTGCACGCGTCGGGCGACTGCTCGCAGGGTCACGAGGAGCGCGACGCCCGTCAGCAGCTCGGTGACGACGTACTGCAGGGCCACTGTGCTCGTCCGGTCGGCGACTGCCTCCACGACGGCGCTGCCCGAGGAGCTCACGGTCGTCCCCGTCGACGTGATGGCGAGGCCCGCAGCCCAGGCGAGGCTGTACGCGACGGCAGCGACGGCCACGACGCGGTCGACGCCGGGCCGGGTGGCGCGACCCACGGTGCGAAGGGGTGGGGCTGACGTGGGGCTGGCGGTCATGGCGACTCCTCGGTTATAGGTCCTAACCAAAAGTTAGAGCCCATAACCACGAGTGTCAACCGACGCCCCGGCATACCCACGCAAAACGGCAGTTGCGGACGTGAAACGGCAGTTCTGGACCGCCGTTTCGTGCCAGCAACTGCCGTTTTGCGGTGGGGAGCGGGTATGCCGCGTGGCCCGGCAGGGCGCGGCGTGTGCCGGCTACCAGGGGCGGGCGACGTCGAGGGCACGCGGGTCCTCGGCCGGGGCCCATCCCGACGGGCCGTGCACGTATTCGGCGGCGGGACCGTTCGCGGCGAGCTCGGCCACGGCGGACAGCAGCCGCTCGACGTGCTCGGCCGTCGTCGCCAGGCCGATGCTGGCCCGCACCGCCGTCGTCGGCGCCCCCTCGTCCACGTCGTCGAGCAGCGCGTCGACGCACAGGTGGGCGCAGAACTTGCCGTCGCGCACGCCGATGCCGTGCTCGGCCGACAGTGCGGTCGAGACCAGTGCGGAGTCGAGCCCGTCGACGGTGAACGTCGCGACGGCGACCCGCTCGTGGTCGGCACCGAAGATCGAGTAGGTCTGCACGCCCTCGATCGCGGCCAGGCCCTCGAGCAGGCGCCGGCCGAGGGCGTTCTCGTGCGCGTCGACCGCGTCGTGGTGCGCCCGGAGGGCCGCGCAGGCTGCGGCCAGGGCGATGGCGCCGATGACGTTCGGGCTGCCCGCCTCGTGCCGGGCGGCGCCCTGCTGCCACACGACACCGCGGTCCGTCACGGCCTTGGTGGCACCGCCGCCGGCCAGGTAGGGCGCGGCGGCGTCCAACCAGTCCGCGCGGCCGGCGAGCACGCCGGTGCCGAACGGGGCGTACAGCTTGTGCCCGGACAGCACGACCCAGTCGACGTCGAGGGCCTCGAGGTCGACGGTGCGGTGCGGGGCGTACTGGGCCGCGTCGAGGACGACCCGGGCCCCGGCCCGTCGGGCGATCCGCGCAAGCTCGGCAACCGGCCAGACCTCGCCGGTGACGTTCGAGGCGCCGGCCAGGACGACGAGCCGGTTCCGCGACGGGTGCTCGCGCAGGGCGGTGCGCAGGAGCACGGCGGCGTCGGCCGCGCTGCCGGGCACGGGCAGCCGGTGCGTGCGCCGAGCGGACCAGGGCAGCAGCGCCGCGTGGTGCTCGGACTCGAAGACGAAGACGGAGGTGTCGCGGGGGAGGCAGCGCGCCAGCAGGTTGAACGAGTCGGTGCTGTTGCGGGTGAAGACGACCTCGTCGCCCTCACGCGCACCGACGAAGGCGGCGACCTCGGCCCGGGCCTGCTCGTACCACGAGGACGTCACGCGCGAGGCCCAGCCGTTGCCCCGGTGGACCGAGGAGTACGTGCGCAGCGCGGTGTCGACGGCCTGCTTGACGCTGACCAGCGCCGGGGTGGAGGCCGCGTGGTCGAAGTTCGCGTAGTCGACGACGCCGCTCAGCGTCGGCACCAGCAGCCGCTCCGACACGACGGCGGGCAGGGCACCCGTCTCCCCGAGCGGGGCGGACCCGCTCCTGCGGACGTCCGGCACCGGACGCAGGTGCTGGGCGCGGGCGTGCGCGAGGGGTGCGCTGCGACGGGCGGCGGTGGGGTCCGCGTCCCGGTGGTGGTCGGTGGTCGCGATCGACATGCGGGGGTCTCCTGGGTCCGGTGGACCCGGCGCTCGCGGGTCCGCGCTTGCCGGCAGCGGGCGCAGCCGGCCCGGTCGTCACCCGGAGCACCCCACCGCGGAGGAGGGTTGCTGGTCAGCGAGCCGGGGCTTGACGCTGACACTCATGACCTTGGTCGTCGACGGTAGCCGGGATGGGCCGACCTGGGCCACCGCTCACCGGAGCTTCCCGCCATGCGAGACGCCGTGTCCGCTCCGTGGATCACCGACCGGGCCTGCGTCTCCCGGCCGACCGTCCGACCGTCCGGCTGCTCGGGCTGCCAGCCCGTCGGCCCAGCCCGTCGGCCGCCGGCCCGCCCGGCTACCCGGCTGCCCGTGGAGCCCCTGCGCCGGCGAACTCGTGGTCGGTTC
>NZ_JBHUYG010000104.1:0-14432 GCF_042668795.1 Pedococcus sp. NPDC057267
ATGGTCACCGTGCCGCTGGCGATGCCCGCCCTGGCAGCATCGTGCGCCATCGTGTTCGTCTACACCCTCGGCTCCTACGAGGTCCCGTGGCTGCTTGGCGCGGCCGCGCCCGAAGCGCTTCCGGTGACGGCATACCGGCTGTTCTCCTCGGTCGACCTGGCTGCCCGACCCCCCGCGGCCGCGGCCGCGTTGACCCTGACCCTGTTGTCCGTGGCCGCACTTGGTGCCTGCGCCGTGCTCGTTCGCCGCATCGGGGCGTTGCGATGACCTCGCCGGTACCGGCCTCCGTGCGCTGGCGCCCCCAGGTCGGCTGGGCGGCGCTCGCTGCGGCCTCGGCGCTGCTCGCACCGTTGGCGCCGCTGGTGCTTTGGGCGGTGGCGGACCGGTGGGCGTTCCCCGCGGTGCTGCCCCAACGGTGGGGCGTGCGCGGGTTCAGCGAGGCCCTGACCGCACCCACCGGGGCCGCTGTGGGCCGGTCCGTAGCGGTGGGTGCTGCGGTCGCCGTGTGCGCCAGCGTGTTGGGAGCCGCGGCCGGGCGCGTGGTGGGCTGGAACCTCATCCGGCACCGCGGTCTGACCGTCGCCCTGCTGATGACGCCAGTCGCGGTTCCCCCCGTGGCGGTCGGGATGGGCCTGGACACCGTCGTCCTGCGCTCCGGCATCCCCCAGACCGGCGCGGTCATCGTCATCCTGACGGTGTTCGCCCTGCCGTACACCGTGTTCACGGTGGGCAGCCGGTACGCCCACCTCGACCCGGCCCTGGAGGAGCAGGCCCGCCTGCTCGGCGCCACCCCCGCCCAGGCGTACACGCGGGTGACGGTTCCCAGCCTGGCAGCCGCACTCGCGGCTGCGGCGTTCATGTCGTTCCTCGTCGGGTGGACCGACTACACGGTGACCCTGCTGGTCGGTGGCGGGCAGCTGGTCACCCTGCCCATGCTCATCGGCGCAGCCGCGTCGTACGTCGGCAATGAACCCGTGGTCGCGGCCCTGTCGCTGCTGTCCGTGCTGCCGCCGCTGATGCTGCTCGCGCTGGCAGCCCAGGTCGTGCGCGCCCTCAACCCGCCGACGTCCCAACCTGCCACCAAGTCCCGTCCCGCAGCTGGAGGCCCCACACCGTGAGCACCACCAACCCACCCCGCACGGGACCGGACTCCGACACCTCGCCGCGCACCCGAACCCGCCAGCGCCGCGCCGGCGCCACTCAGCCCACCAGCATGCGGCCCTCCAACCGCGGGACGCTGATCACCCAGAACCTCACGTTCACCCATCCCGGCAACGATCGCCCGACCGTCCAGGACGCCACCCTCGCCGTCGGCGCCGGCCAGATGCTCGCCCTCATCGGGCCCTCAGGTTCGGGCAAGACGACGCTGCTGCGGCTCATCGCCGGGCTCGACCTTCCCGAGCGTGGGCAGGTGCACGTGAACGGTGTCGACGTCACCGCGGCGCCGCCGCAGCGGCGGGGAATGACGATGATGTTCCAGCGGCCCCTGCTGTTCCCACACCTGGACGTCCTGGACAACATTGCCTTCTCCGACCGGGTCGCGGGCGTTCCTCGTCGGCGGGCGCGGGCCAGCGCGACGCAGTACCTGGACCTGGTGCGCCTGTCGGGCTTGGGCCGCCGGCGTCCGCGCATGCTGTCCGGTGGGCAGGAACAGCGGGTGGCGCTAGCTCGAGCACTCGCCTCCCGAGCGGGCATGCTCCTGCTGGACGAACCGTTCAGCGCCCTCGACGCGACGGTGCGTGTCAGCATGCACGAGCTGCTTGCGGAGGTCCGAGCCGTGCTGGAGCCCACGACCGTCATCGTCACGCACGACCTGGACGAGGCCGCACAGGCCGACACGGTCGCGGTGCTGACCGGTGGCCGGGTGGCGCAGGTCGGCACCCTCACCCAGCTGTACGAGCGCCCGGCCACCCTGGAGGTGGCGCGCGTCCTGGGCGGATTCAGCGAGGTCGCCGGCGTGGCACGCGACGGTGTCCACCATTCCAGCGCCGGCCGCGTGCCGTTGCCCGACTCGGCGCGTGGGCTGTCGGGGCCGGCAGTGCTGCTGCTGCGTTGCGAGGGCTTGCGCCTGGTCCACCTCTCGAGCCCGGACGTGGTGTTCACCGGCGCCGTGGCGTCCGTGCACCAGCACGGGCTGCGCCAGAGCGCGGTGGTCCACGTCCACGCGGCCACGCCGGGGCAGGAACTGCGCCTGGTTGCCGAGCTGGGCCTGGGCGACAGGGTTGGTCCAGGCGACCACGTGGGTGTCCGGTTCACCGGTGTCGGTGTGGCAGCCCTGCCGTTGGCGGCAGGGGAGTTCCCCGGCGGTCCCGCCTGGGCCTAGGCGGTCACCAGCGACGTCGTCACCGATGCCTGCGAGGTGACGAGCCGGTGCACCGGGCACCGGTCGGCGATGGCCATCAGTGCCTGCACCTGCTCGGGCGGCAGTGCCGGGTCGAGGCGGATGTCACGGTGGATGTGGTCGACCAGGCCGGTCGCGGACTCGCAGGTTGCGCAGTCCTGCGCGTGGATGCGCGAGTGCGTGAGCGTGACCGTGCTGGGTCCGAACGTCCAGCCCTTGCGCTTGGCGTACATGCGCATCGTCATCGACGTGCATGCGCCCAGCGCGGCCAGCAGCAGCTCGTACGGGTTCGGACCGGCGTCCGACCCGCCGGCGGTGGCTGGCTCGTCCACGACCCAGGAGTGCCCGCGGACCCGGGCTAGGTGCTCGTAGCCGACGGTCGCGGACTCCTCGGTGACAGTCACGTGCTCGGGGCCGGGGTTGCCCTGCTCCGCAGGCGTTTGCGGCCCGGACGCCGGGGTGGGAACCGACCCGCGCAGTTCCGCGGTGCTACCCGAGCCAGGGTCACCGACGTACCGAGCAGCCCACGGCACGATGATGGAGGCGGCGAACACCGCGTCGGCGGGCTCGGTCATGAGGTGGTCGGCGCCGTCGAGGGCGACGAAGGACTTCGGGTGCCGGGCAGCGTCGAACAGCACGCGGGCGTTGTCGATGCCGACGACCTGGTCCTGCGGAGAGTGCATGACCAGAAGCGGCCGCCCGAGCCGAGCCAGGCGTTCACGCTGCGGCTGCAGCTCGACGTCGTCGAAGAACGAGGACCGCAGCCGGAAGGGGCGGCCACCGAGGCTGACCTCGCGCGCCCCATGGGCGTCGGGTTGTCCGGAAGTCAGCAGAGCCGTGACGTGGGATGGGTGCGCGGGCGCACCGATGGTGACCACAGCCCTGCTCTCGCGTATGGACTCGGCCGCGGCGACGACGGCTGCCCCGCCCAGGAAGTGACCGACCAGCAGGGCCGGGGCCCGGTGGTGACGGCGCAACCAGGACGCGGCAGCGAGCAGGTCCTCCACGTTGCCTGAGAACGTGGTGTCCTCGAACGCGCCGTCGCTGTCGCCCAGGCCGGTGAAGTCGAACCGCAGCACACCCCAGCCGCCGCGAGCCAGGGCGTCGCCGATGTGGGCGGCCGCGTGGGAGGCGCGGGTGCAGGTGAAGCAGTGCGCGAACAGGGCGAACCCGAGCGGCGGCCCGGACGCAGGCACATCCAGCGTGCCGACCAGCTCACGACCATCGGCACCGGGGAAGCGCACCGTGCGACTGGACCGGCCCCCGTCGCCGGGGTTGTTCGTCGGGTCCACTGGCGGTCAACTCCTACGGGTCAAAGCGGGGTGCCGCGGGCACGGCTGCGACGTCCTGACCGGGCACGCCTGGTGAGGGAACACGCTGAGGTCCGCCACCGCTTCCGGGCCCCCACTCCCCACGTGTAGTGGAAGCAACCGTGGACGTGGGCGGGTTTCCGCAGCGAGCCGCCACCAACACGGAATCGCCGAGACCCCGAACGGGTCACCCGCCAGTCGGCGAGCGGCTCACGACCGGCCGGGCCCTCCGGCCGTCCACCCCTTTGCGGAAGGACACGTCATGACCGCAGTCACCCACACCCACACCCCACCCCTGCCGTGATGTCCCGCACCGTCACCGGTGCCGTCGCCGGCCTGGCCGGTGGTGTCGTCTTTGGCGTGCTCATGCAGATGATGGGCATGATCACCATGATCGCCATGCTCGTGGGCAGCACGTCCACCCCAGTTGCCTGGCTGGTGCACCTGGTCGTGTCCGCTGCCATCGGCGCCGGTTTCGGCATCGTCCTCGGAACCCGCGCCGCAAGCCTCACGAGGGGCGTCGTGCTCGGGCTCGTGTACGGGGCCGTGTGGTGGGTCCTGGGGCCGCTGCTGCTGATGCCGGCCAAGCTCGGCATGCCGCTGTTCACCCTCGACTCTACCGCGGCGAAGTCCCTCATGGGTCACCTGCTGTTCGGGGTCGTGACGGGAGCCGTGTTCGTGACCCTGAACCGCCGGCACACCTGAGCTGACCAACCCCGCCCCGCCCGCCTGTGCCACGGTGAGCCGTGGCCGACGGGCGCCGGCGTGCAACCGCACCCGGGACGCTCCCCAGCGACCGTCCCAGCGCCGACCGCCCTACCCACCCCGGCCCGGCACAGCAGCCGGCCACCACACCCGAGGAGAAGCCCCCATGGAGCCCCCCTACAACCTGGTCGTGCTCGGCGCCGGCATGGCCGGCGTGGCCGCTGCCACCAAGTGCGCCGCCGCCGGCTGGCGCGTCGCCATCATCGACCCCCTGCCGTACGGCGGCACGTGCGCGCTGCGCGGGTGCGACCCTAAGAAGATCCTGCGCCGCGGCGCCGAGGTAGTCGAGGCCGCCCGCCTCATGCAAGGCAAGGGCATCGACACCACCGACCTGCGCATCAACTGGACCGACCTGATGCGGCACAAGCACGGGTTCACCGACGCCATCCCCGACTCCGTCGAGTCCGGCCTGGCCGACCACGACGTCACCACACTGCACGGCAGCGCCCGCTTCACCGGCCGCAACGAGGTCACCGTCGGCGCCACCACCTACACCTCCGAGCGGTTCCTCATCGCCACCGGCGCCAGGCCCCGGCCACTGACCTTCCGCGGTCACGAGCACGTCGTCGACAGCACCCACTTCCTGGACCTGGCCGCCCTGCCTGGGCGCGTCCTGTTCGTCGGTGGCGGGTTCATCTCCTTCGAGTTCGCCCACCTCGTGGCCCGGGCCGGAAGCCATGCCACCATCGTCGACCGTGGTGCGCGCCCGCTGAAGACGTTCGACCCTGACCTGGTCGACCTGCTCGTCGACCGCGGGACCGACGTCGGCATCACGATGCGACGGCGCACCAGCGTCGTCGACGTCCGCGCGGCCGACGGGGCGTTCGACGTCACCCTCGAGTGCGACGGGCGGCAGGACGTCGTCCAGGCCGACCTGGTCGTCCACGGCGCCGGACGCGAACCCGACCTCGACGGGCTCGACCTCGCCGCTGCCGGCGTGGCACACACCAGCGGCGGGGTCAGCGTGCACCCGCACCTGCAGAGCACCACCAACCCTGCCGTGTGGGCGGCCGGGGACTGCGCCGACACCCCCGGGGCGCCGTTGACGCCCGTGGCGGTCTTCCAGGCCAAGGTGGCCGCGTCCAACATGCTCCGCGGCTCCACCACTGCACCGGACTACGCCGGCGTCCCCACCAGCGTGTTCACCATCCCCGAGCTGGCCCGCGTCGGCCTGCTGGAGTCCGAGGCGCGCGAGCAGGGCATCGACCTGCGTGTGGCGTTCCACGACACCAGCGGCTGGTACTCCAACTACCGCGTCGGTGAGACGACCGCTGCCACCAAGGTCCTGATCGACCAGGCCACCGAGCGCGTCGTCGGCGCCCACCTCCTGGGGCCCGACTACGCGGAGCTGGTCAACACGCTCGCCCTGGCGGTCAAGCTTGGCCTGACGACGCGGCAGCTGAAGTCGGCAACGGCGGCCTACCCCAGCGTCGGCTCCGACCTGGGGTCGATGCTGTAGACGCCCCGCTCGACCGAGCAGGCCACGACCGCCGGCGCCGACCCCGCCTGACCGGCCGGGTCAGCGCAGGACGGTCAAAGGCAGCAGCCGGCGCAGCTGGGCGTTCTCTGCCGGGTCCAGGACGCTGTGCTGCACGCACGCGGGGACGAGCTGGCCCGTTTCGGGGTGCGCCATGGCGTAGGTGCACGCGGACAGCCGTTCCTGGGTCTGCCTCAGGCGCGGGTCGTCCGCGACGGTGCCGGCCTGCATGAGCGCCCACGCGGGCGCGACGTCGGCGGCGTCCATGAAGTTGTGCACCACGAACGTCATCGGGCGCACCCGACGGGCCCGTACCGCCCCGACGACGTCGCGCCATCTGCCGGCTCGCGCGACCGCCGACCGGGCCCACCGCGCGGCCGGCACCACGTCGCCCGGGTGGACCGCGAGCACGCGAAGCACCTTCCCGGCCAAGGCGAACCTGCCGGACCCGCCGAAGTTCACCCCACCGAAGTGGGCCAGGAACGCGTCGCGGGCCGCGAGCTCGACCGGCCGCTCGTGGTGGACGACCGGCTGCCACGACCGGCCGACCATGGCGCCGAAGGCGGTCCTGTTGCAGCGGGTGTCGCCGAACTGGAACGCCCGCCACGACACGGGCTGTCCCAGACCGGCCTCGACCTGGTTCCACACCGCATCGATGGTGACGTCCTGGTAGCCCTGCCCCCAGCGGCGGTCGTCACCGACGAACGCGGCCGGCTGGAACGACAGCATCTGGTAGCCCATCGAGGCCACGTTGGCGACGACGCCGCCGACCTGCTCGAGGTTGGCCGGGGTCACGGTCATGTTGTGCGCCAGGTACGACCGCACCCCGTGACGAGTCTGCAGGGTGTCGAACATGGCCACGAACCCGGCGCGGGCCTGGTTCAGGTCTGCCTCGGTGCGCGGCCGGGGTACGCCGCGCCGTCCCCGCATCAGGGAGTCGAAGTGCGCGGCGAACGACACCCGCGGCAGCCGCACCGCCCCACCTGGGCCGAGGACGAGCTTCTCCAAGTACTCGTAGTCGAAGTCGCCGTGGGTCATGGACATCGGTTCACGGCCCGCGGCCCGCATCGCCAGCAGCGCCTGCGCGTGGTCGTCTGGGTCCAGAAGGCTGACCTCGCCACCGATGAGCTGGGCGTGCGCGCGGGGCCCGCGAAGGCGCCGCAGCAGCCCCATCTGCGCACGAACCTGCCCCAGCGTGTGGGACCCGTCGACGCGGACCTTGTTCGCGTCCTTGGAGTGGTAGCACGGCGAGCACGTCAGGTTGCACTTCGGGAACACCCCCGTGAGTGCCCTCGCAGCCCACGGCGTGGCGCCCGAGCAATTGCGCAGGCGTCTGTGCCCCAGCCGGGAGGGCGGCCCACCGCTGCGCGAGGACCTGCCGGGTCTGCGGGTCGACCGGCTCGGTGACCTGCCAGGCCGTGACCAGCATCCGGCGCAGTCCCATAGGTAAGCCCTTTCCCTGCGAGCAGTGAGTGCCAGCTCCACCAGCGGGCCCCACCCGAGCCTCTCGGACGCGCGGTCGGTACGGGCACGGCATGCCGGCGTGCACGTGCGGAACCCAGTGAACCCGCTCAGCGCTTCCCGCACAGCCGAGGTCGCGGTCGGGGTCCGGGTCCGGGTCGGGAAGGCTCGGCGTCGGTCAACGGGTTGCACCAGTGCATCCCGAAACGTCCAACCCCCAAGGAGCCACCATGCCCCGCATCCCCGCGCACACCCTCGACACCGCGCCTGAGGCGTCCCGCCCGACCCTGGACGCGCTGGGCAAGCGCATGGGCAAGATCCTCAACATCCACGCCGGCATGGCCCACTCGCCGGTCGTCCTCGCGGCCTACGCGGCCATGTCTGGTGCCATTCGCGAGCACGGCACGTTCGACGCCCGCACCCGCGAGACCATCGCGTTGGCGGTCGGCAGCGCCAACGGCTGCGAGTACTGCCAGTCAGCGCACACCGTGTCGGCCAAGAAGGCTGGTCTCAGCGAAGACCAGACAGTGGCAGTTCGTGCTGACGCGATCGACTTCGACGACAAGCTCGCCGCCATCGCCACCATCGCCCGGCAGATCGCCACCGACACCGGCACCGTCACCGACGCGGCATGGCAGCGCGCACTGGCCTCCGGGTGGACGCAGGAGGAGCTCGCCGAGACGTTCGCCCACGTCGCCGTGAACCTGTACACGAACTACTTCAACCACTTCGCCGGCACCGAGCTCGACGTGCCGGCAGCGCCAAGGCTGACCGCCTGAGGTCCGAGCGGGACTGGGCTGGTGGGTGGCGCCTGCCGATGGCCCCACACGCCCACCCCACCCACGCCCTGACGCCCGCCTCCACCGTGAACGGTCGGGGGTCCGCCGCTGGGGTCAGCTCTGCTCCATCGGCGGGAATGGTGGGACGCTTGAACCGGGTTTCGCTCACGAGAACTGACCATTTCCCCGCTGGGAGGTGCCATGGTCACCGTGCCGCCCCTTCACCATCGCGCCGGTCGATGACGCCCGCCGGGCCAAGAACGCGGCGAGCTCGCCGGAGCGTCCTGGCAGCGACTGCAGTCGTCTGGGCCATGTTCGCGGTGGCGGGATGCGCGGGCCCGAGCGCGCGCCCAGGGTCCGGTCCCACGACGAGCGCGGAGTCACCGTTCGCTCACATCGGTGCCGTGCCGGCGACCGTGACCGGTGCCCGGTTCGACCCGTCCACGTTGACGGGCAAGCCCGTCGTCCTGTGGTTCTGGGCGCCGTGGTGCACCATCTGCCGAAGCGAAGCCCCAGCGGTCAACAAGGTCGCAGCCGACTTCGCCGGCAAGGTCGACATCATCGGCGTCGCCGGGCAGGGCACCAAGGCCGCCATGGCCGACTTCGTCAAGCAGACGCACACCTCGGGGCTGACCCACCTTGCCGATGTGAACGGCACCGTGTGGCGCGAGTACGGCGTGTCGGTTCAACCGTCGTTCGCGTTCATCACTCAAGACGGCCGCGCCGACCTGCGTGTGGGCAGCCTCGACGAAAAGACCCTGCGCGCCCGCATCGCCGAAGTTGCAGCAGGCGCGGCCACCTCCACGGTCAGCCTGCCACCCGGGCAGACGTGCAGCCGGGCACCCGACGGGACACTTCTGTGCGGGTCGGCCGGGCCTGGGCAGCCAAAAACCACGATCCCGCAGCCCACGGGCACGAGCACCCCTTGACGCCCCCGCCGGCTCCGCTTCCCTTCCCTGCGCGCTGGTTGGTCAACCGGCGGTGCGACGGTGCCGCATGAGGGCCGCCGTAGCTTTGGCCATTACTGCCGGCATGCTTGCCGCGTTCAACCCATGCGGGTTCGCCCTGCTGCCCGGGTACCTGGCTCTGTTCGTCGGACAACCATCGTCCAGGGGTGGGGTCCTGAGACGTTCCCTGGTCGTCGGGTCGTCCGTGACCGCCGGCTTCGTCGCAGTATTCGCAGCAGTGGGGGCAGCCGTGTCAGTGCTGTCCCTGACCCTGGGCCCATGGCTCTCGGTCGTCACGCTGGTCGCCGGTGCGGCACTGCTCGTTGTGGGAATCCTGCTGCTGTCGGGGCGTGACGTGACGCTTCGGACGCCCAGGGCCCGCGCCCATGTCGACGGGTCCGTCCGTGGAATGGCCGCCTACGGAGTCGTGTACGCCACCGTGTCCCTGTCGTGCACGCTCCCGGTCTACCTCGCCGCTGTCGTGACGGTGTTCTCCACCGGCCCGGCGGCGTCGGTTACCGGTGTCGCGGCGGCGGTCGCCTACGCGGCCGGGATGGGGCTGGTCATGACCGTGATGGCGCTCGCCGTGGGGTTCGTGGGCCGAACGGCCGCGACTCGGGTCCGGCCTTGGACCCGCCACGTGGGCCGGGGGTCCGGCGTCATCGTGACCGCGGCTGCCGCGTACGCGCTGTGGTACGGGTGGATCGAACTTCAGACGTACAAGGGCAACACCGTCGCGCCCGGCCCGGTGACGTGGGTGGCGTCTGCCTCCGGAACCATCGCCACAGCAATCACCCACCTGGGTGCCGGGACGGTCTTCCTTGTTCTCGTCGGCGTCTTGGCCATCGCGGCCGGCGTCACGATGTTGCTTCGCCGTCGTCGCTCACCGGCGCGACGCGACTCCCTCCGAGCTGTTGGTCGACGGTCGGCCCGTCGGTCCTGATCGGGCACACACCGAGCCTCACGTAGGGCCTGCTGTCAGGTCCGCACCGTTGGAGAGGAGGTCGGACGACCGGAACGCCACATATCGGAAACGTCGATGACGCGACTCCAGGACTGGACAGCGAGCGTGGACAGCCTGGCATTGGACGCAGGCCAGAAGGCCGTCGATCCACGCAGCACCTTCGGCCCCGTACGAAGTTGCAGGAGTTATCACACGAGCACTCGTGAGGCGCCAGTGACCCAACTGTCCGGGGAACCGGGTCAGGCTCCGTCGTGTCGATGGTCCGCAACGGTGGAGACCCGGGAGCGTACGGCGTCATGTGTCTGGTTGGTGGCGTCGCGTACGCGGGGAGCATCGCTCTCCTTCGCCGACGACGCTGATGGTGCCTGCGAGTGTCCACTCGGCTGCCGTTAGGACCTTCGGCTGCGCGACGTGCGTCCAGCGTGGCTTGGCGTGATGTGGCGTTCGTGAGATTAACCGGCAGCGACCCGTTGCGGGCAGCAGATGACACATGAGTCCTGCCTAGCGACCGTCCACTAGCTCCCACACCCTGCGTCAAGGCGCGCCCCGGGACTGCTGATGGCGGGCCGCCAGGATGAGCAGGCTGGTGCGGGCAGATCACCGTTCATCACCTGCCGTACTGCTCCCGGGCTAGCCTGAAGGCCACCAATGAAGCGCCACGGGATGTGAAGGACGCGGGAATGCGGACGCGAGAGTCAGAGCTGGTCGACGACCGCTACGTCCCAGGTGACGTGATCGGTCGAGGTGGGATGGCGGACGTGTACCGGGCCGAGGACCGGGTGCTGCAGCGCCCAGTGGCCATGAAGGTGATGCGCGAGGTCGCGACGGACCCGCGTGAGTTGGCGAGATTCGACGCCGAGGTTCGGACGTTGGCCCACCTCAGCCACCCTGGTCTGGTGCCGGTGTGGGATGCAGGCACGTGGGACGACCGGCCCTACCTGGTGATGGAGCTGATCGAAGGCCCGACGTTGGCCGACTGCTGCCGGGGAGTGGCGCTAGACCCCACACGGTTAGCGGCGATCGGTGCTGAACTGGCATCCGCCGTCGCCTACGTGCACGCATCTGGGGTGGTGCATCGAGACATCAAGCCGGGCAACGTCCTGCTCGACGCCAACGACCGGGTCCGGCTCACCGACTTCGGCATCGCCAAGCTGCTCTCAGATACCTCAAGACACACCGCAACCGGCACGACGATTGGCACGGCTGCCTATCTGGCACCCGAGCAAGTTCGCGGGGAACGGGTCGACGCCGCCGCCGACGTGTACTCACTCGGGTTGGTCCTGCTCGAGGGCCTAACCGGACAGCGGGCATACCAGGGCTCTGCCACAGAGGCCGCCTTGGCCCGACTCAACACCCCACCGCACGTGCCTGCCGCCTTGCCACCGGCCTGGCGCAGGCTGCTCGTGCAGATGACGTCGCTGGAGCCGGACCTGCGACCGACCGCGGACCAGGCAGCAGCGGCCTTGTCGGATGTCGCGGCGGGAGAAGACCCCTGCACGGCAACTGCGGTGATCCGCAGCCAGGCAAGCCCCACACAGGTCCTGACCGAGCCCCGACCTCGAGGCCTGGTCCACGCGGAGTCAAGCGGCAAGCCAAGGCCACGGGGCGACCTGGCACCGTTGCTCCGGACTCGGCCAGGTGTCGCTGCCCTTGCCGGACTCCTGGTGGTTGTGGTCGCGACAGCCGTGCTGTTGGTAGGGAAGTCCGGGGGCCCACCCTCGGATGGGCAGTCCCCGGTTCCGTCCGGTGTACCCAGCCGCCTCCAGGAGCCGCTGAGAGACCTGCACAACGCGGTTGAGGGTCGGCAATGAGGATGAGCCGATGGCACGTGGCCCGCGCCTCCACTACCTCCCTGATCGCAGCCATCGTGCTCGTCGCCGGGGCCTGCAGCGCGAAACCCACGCCAGACGCCGCCGTGCCCCGCTTGAAGTCAACCCTTTCTCGCGTGGATGCCTCCCTAGCCAGCGGCAACTACACACTTGCGCGTACGACGCTGACGTCGCTGATCGCCCAAACACAAACAGCCCTGCAGGACGGAAAGCTCAGCCAAGAACAAGCAGACCGCATCCAAGCCGCCGCAGGGCGCCTCCTTTCGCAGCTTCCAGACCCGCCCACCCACACCCCCCCATCGACCACACCGGCGACACCGCCACCATCGAAGAATGCGCCGCCGGACGACAACGGCGACTGAGCCACGATCAACGTGACTCATCGGCGTGGCAAGGGACTTCACGATCACGAGCCAGATCCCCGTGTCAGAGACCCCGAGCAAGGCACCCAACCTCGGCGGCCCTCCGGCCGGGTACCACGTGACCTCCACGACACGGTGACGCCTGCCCGTCGAACTCGGCTCGCGGACGGGAATCTCAGCGGCGCCGGCTCGAGCCTGTGTGGTCTTGAAAAGCCTTGCCGGCGTCAGTGAGGTCGGCACCGCCGGTTTGAGCCGACCGGCGACGCAGTACCAGCGCAACCTGGACCTGGCCGCGCCCGTTCTTCGCCTAGGCCGTGTCGGGTTCGCCAGGGGGCAGCGACCCGGATCGGACTCACAGCACCTGAGCCGCGAAAGGGCCCGAACGCCCGGATGTGCTGGCGATGAGCGCGCCACGTCATAGGACGCATTCCCGGTGGGGCGCCGACACCGCGGCGTTGTGGCGACGACCGGGTCGGCACATCAGTGTTGCCGGCCCAGGCCGGCGCACCCCGGGATACGACTTCGCCGCCTGACCAAGCCAGACGCCCGTTCACCACGAATGCCTCATCGTGGCCGTCACGAGGACGGCCGGTCTGGAGTCACCGTCTCATGCGAGCCAACGTCTGCTGTTTCGCCGTCGCCTCGGTCCTGGCCCTGGGTCTGCCCGCCTGCGGCAGCTCACCGGAGAACACGGGTTCGCCAACCTCGGCTTCCTCGTCGACGTCGAGCCCCATGCCCTCTGCGACGTCGCCCGCAGCGACTCCGTCGACGACCGCGATGGCGAGCACGATCACGATCAAGGACTTCATGTTCGAGCTCCCGGCCAGCGTGAGCCCGGGAGCGCAGGTGACCATCAAGAACCTCGACTCGCAGGCTCACACGGTCACGTCCAAGAAGGGGGGCTTCGACGTCAAGGTGGATCCCAACGGGACAGCCACCCTCACGGCGCCGAAGAACCCCGGTAGCTACCCCGTCGTGTGCTCGTTCCACGCGAACATGAGCGCCACGTTCGTCGTCAGGTGACCACCACCCCCGCCGGTCGCGCGGACCGCCGCCGACGACACACACGCCGCCCGGCCGCTGTCCTGGCGCGCGGACTGGTGGTCCTCGCACTCGGAGTGGATGCATTCATCCACTTCCGGCTGGCTGCGGGTTACCAGAACGCTGCACCCGGTGGCATCGGCACGGGCACCGTGTTCCGTCTGGAGGCCGTGGCCGCCTCCCTCGTCGGCCTGTGGGTCCTTGTCCGCGGAAGCCGCGCGGCGTATGCCGCTGCTGCGGTCGTCGCGTTGAGCGCTGCCGTCGCCGTGGTGCTGTACCGGTACGTGAACGTGCCGGCAGTGGGGCCGTTGCCGGCGATGTACGAGCCGGTCTGGTACTTCCAGAAGACGCTCAGCGCCGTCGCGGAAACCGCCGGTGGTATCACGGCCGCAGCCGCCTGCCTCCGTTCCGCGAAGAAACGCCCACACGAGGATTTCTGAGCAGCCTGCGCGAAAGACATTCGGCAGCGAGGCAATCCGTTCGCGGCGGGTGAACGAATGCCGGGTACAGAGCACAACCACGGGCGGCCATTCCTCTTGGTCGCAGGACAAGGGAGTCATTGCATGCGCACCTCCACCAAGCTCGCCGCCGTCGCGCTGGGCACCACCGCGCTCATGCCGTTCCTGGCAGTGGGCGCCGCCCAGGCGGCTGACGGCACCACCACCGCCACGCTTCGCCCGGTGGCCCTCAACGGCGTCAACGCCAGCGGCACCGCCAATGTCGCGGTCCACGGCACCACCATCGACGTCACCATGGCCGCCACCGGCCTGCTGGCCAACCAGCCGCACGCCGCGCACATCCACTTCGGCGCCGACGCCCGGCACGAGTGCCCCCTGGCCACCGACGACACCAACAAGGACGGCCACATCAACACCACCGAGGGCGGACCCGCCTACGGTCCGATCGTCGTGTCCCTCACCAAGACCGGCGACACCTCCCCCAAGAGCGGACTGGCGGTCGACCGGTTCGACACCGCGCCCGGCGGCAAGCTGAACTACGAGCGCGGCAGCATCACCGTGTCCCCCGACGTCGCTGCGGCGATCACCAGCGGCAAGGCAGTGGTCGTCGTCCACGGCGTCGACTACAACCACGACGGCAAGTACGACGGCGCCACCAAGAGCGACCTCGACCCGAGCCTGCCCACCGAGGCGACCGA
>NZ_JBHUYG010000105.1:0-14360 GCF_042668795.1 Pedococcus sp. NPDC057267
TCCCATTCCGAACCCGGAAGCTAAGCCCTTCAGCGCCGATGGTACTGCACTGGTGACGGTGTGGGAGAGTAGGACGCAGCCGAACATACTTTGTCGAAAGGGCCACCCAACACGGGTGGCCCTTTTGCATGTCCGCGGCCGGTCCCGGCGACGCCGGCGACCCGGTGGCGGAGACCCGCCCACGACACGTCCGACGACACGCCGAGGACCGTCACCGCCCTGGCTTAGGATCGTCCCGATGTCCCCGCAGAACGCCTCCAGCACCGACTCGTTCGTCCACCTGCACGTGCACACCGAGTACTCGATGCTCGACGGTGCCGCCCGCATCGGGGACCTGTTCAACCGCGCCGCCGAGATGGGGATGCCGGCGCTGGCGACCACCGACCACGGGTACGTTTTCGGCGCCTACGAGTTCTGGAAGAAGGCGCAGGGGACCGGCGTGAAGCCGATCATCGGCGTCGAGGCGTACGTGACCCCCGGGACCCACCGCACCGACAAGACGCGCGTGCGCTGGGGCGAGGAGCACCAGGCCGGCGACGACGTGTCCGGCTCCGGCGCGTACACCCACATGATCCTGTTGGCGCGCAACAACAACGGGCTGCACAACCTGTTCCGGATGGACTCCGTGGCGAGCCTGGACCAGGTCTACGCCAAGTGGCCGCGCGTCGACCGCGAGCTGCTCAGCCAGTACTCCGGCGGCCTCATCGGCACCACCGGCTGCCCCTCGGGTGAGATCCAGACCCGGCTGCGGCTCGGGCAGTACCGCGAGGCACTCCAGGCCGCGAGCGACATGCGCGACATCATCGGCAAGGAGTTCTACTTCTGCGAACTCATGGACCACGGGCTCGACATCGAGCGCCGTGTGCAGAAGGACCTGCTGCGCCTGGCCCGTGAGCTCGACCTGCCCCTGGTGGCGACCAACGACCTGCACTACACCAGCCCCGAGGACGCCAAGGCGCACTCGGCCCTGCTGTGCGTGCAGTCGGGCTCGACCCTCATGGACCCGAACCGGTTCAAGTTCGACGCCGACGACTTCTACCTCAAGAGCCCGGCCGAGATGCGTCACACCTGGCGCGAGCTGCCTGAGGCCTGCGACAACACGCTGCTCATCGCCGAGATGTGCGACATCTCCTTCACCGAGGGCGAGGGGCGGTTCATGCCCCGTTTCCCCTGCCCGCCCGGGGAGAACGAGGAGAGCTGGTTCGTCAAGGAGGTCGAGTCCGGCCTGCGCGAGCGCTTCCCCGGCGGCGTCCCCGAGTACGCCACGAAGCAGGCGGCCTTCGAGACCGAGGTCATCGTCTCCAAGGGGTATGCCGGCTACTTCCTCGTCGTCGCCGACTTCATCAACTGGGCCAAGCGCAACGGCATCCGCGTCGGTCCGGGCCGTGGGTCCGGTGCCGGGTCCATGTGCGCGTACGCCATGCGGATCACCGACCTCGACCCGATCCCGCACGGCCTGATCTTCGAGCGGTTCCTCAACCCCGAGCGCATGTCGATGCCCGACTTCGACGTCGACTTCGACGAGCGCCGGCGCGGCGAGGTCATCAAGTATGTGACCGAGAAGTACGGCGCCGAGCGCGTCGCCCAGATCGTCACGTACGGCACCATCAAGGCCAAGCAGGCCGTCAAGGACGCCGCCCGGGTCATGGGGCACCCGTTCTCGGTGGGGGAGCAGCTCACCAAGGCGATGCCGCCGGACGTGATGGGCAAGGGCGTCCCGCTCTCGGAGATCTACAACAAGGAGCACAAGCGCTACGGGGAGGGCGTCGAGTTCCGCGCCCTCGTCGACTCCGAACCGCACCTGCAGGAGGTCGTCGACACCGCTAAGGGGCTCGAGGGGCTGAAGCGCCAGTGGGGCGTCCACGCCGCCGGCGTCATCATGTCCAGCGAGCCGCTGATCGACGTCATCCCGATCATGCGCCGCCTGCAGGACGGCCAGGTCATCACCCAGTTCGACTACCCGAGCTGCGAGTCGCTCGGCCTGGTCAAGATGGACTTCCTCGGGCTGCGCAACCTCACCATCCTCGACGACGCGATCGAGAACGTGAAGGCCAACCGCGGCGAGGACATCGACCTCGACGCCCTGTCCAAGGACATGACCGACAAGGCCACCTACCAGCTGCTCCAGCGCGGCGACACCCTCGGCGTCTTCCAGCTCGACGGCGGCGGCATGCGCACGCTGCTCAAGCTGATGCAGCCGGACAACTTCGAGGACATCTCCGCGGCCCTCGCGCTCTACCGCCCCGGCCCCATGGGGGTGAACGCCCACACGAACTTCGCACTGCGCAAGAACGGCAAGCAGGCGCTGACACCCCTCGACCCCCAGCTCGAGGGCAAGCTCCAGCAGGAGATGATCGACGCCCTCGACCCCATCCTGCGCACCACCTACGGCCTGGTCATCTACCAGGAGCAGGTCATGGAGATCGCCCAGAAGCTCGCGGGCTACACCCTCGGCAACGCCGACCTGCTCCGCCGCGCCATGGGCAAGAAGAAGAAGGAGGTGCTCGACGCCGAGTACGTCCCCTTCTCCGAGGGCATGAAGGCCAACGGGTTCAACGAGGCC
The DNA here is from genome assembly GCF_042668795.1 of Pedococcus sp. NPDC057267. NCBI lineage: Bacteria > Bacillati > Actinomycetota > Actinomycetes > Micrococcales > Intrasporangiaceae > Pedococcus > Pedococcus sp. NPDC057267. The sequence continues at coordinate 2,564 of NZ_JBHUYG010000105.1, forward strand.
TCCATCGCGGCCCTGTGGGGCGTCCTGGTCCCGTTCTCGGACTACGCGTTCAACAAGGCGCACACCGCGGCATACGGGCTGGTGTCGTACTGGACCGCGTACCTCAAGGCGAACTACCCGGCCGAGTACATGGCCGCGCTGCTCACCAGCGTCGGCGACGACAAGGACAAGTCCGCCCTCTACCTCGGCGAGTGCCGGCGCATGGGCATCAAGGTGCTCCCGCCCGACGTCAACGACTCCGTCGCACGGTTCGCGGCCGTCGGCACCGACATCCGCTTCGGCCTTCAGGCCATCCGGAACGTCGGGCACAACGTCGTCGAGGCGATCGTGCAGGCGCGCGAGGAGAAGGGCCGGTTCACCTCGTTCAAGGACTTCCTGTCCAAGTGCCCGGCCGTGGTCTGCAACAAGCGGACCATCGAGTCGCTCATCAAGGCCGGGGCGTTCGACGGGCTCGCCGAGACCCGGCAGGGGCTGCTGCGGGTGCACGAGGCGTACGTCGACAACTTCGTCGACATCAAGCGCCAGGAGGCGATCGGGCAGGACAGCCTGTTCGGCGGCTTCGGCGACGACGACTCGGGCACCTCGGTCGACTTCTCGGTGCTGCCGCCCATCCCCGGCGTGGAGTGGGACAAGAAGACGCTGCTCGGGTTCGAGCGCGAGATGCTCGGACTCTACGTCTCCGACCACCCCCTGTTCGGCATCGAGCACGTGCTGTCCTCGCACGCCGACACCTCGATCGCCAGCCTGACGGGCGAGGACGGCAAGCCCGAGGGGGCGACGGTCACCATCGCCGGCCTCATCACCGGTCTGTCGGTCAAGCGGACCAAGAAGGGTGACCTCTGGGCCATCGTCACCGTCGAGGACCTCGAGGGTGCGATCGAGTGCCTGTTCTTCCCGTCCGCGTACGAGACGGTGCGGCACGCCCTGGTCCACGACGCGGTGGTCGTGGTCAAGGGGCGGGTCAACCGGCGCGACGACACCCCGTCGATCTACGCCTCCGACCTCACGCTGCCCGACATCTCCGAGGGCCCACGCGGGCCGGTGGTCGTGACCATCGACACCAACAGGGCCACCCAGACCAAGGTCGAGGAGCTCAAGGCGGTCCTGTCCTCGCACCCCGGCTCGACCGAGGTGCACGTCCGGCTGAGCCAGCCAGGGCGGTCGGTGCTGATGCGGCTCGAGGACACCTACCGGGTCAACGCCACCGACGCCCTCTTCGGCGACCTCAAGGTGATCCTGGGGCCACGCTGCCTCGCCGGGTGAGCCGACTCCCGGCGCGGTGATCTCCTAGGGTGGCCCCGTGAGCAGCACCCCCGAGGCACCCCGCGCCCCGCGCCGGGAGAGCACCCGAGAGCACCACGGCGACGTCGTCGTCGACCCCTACGCCTGGCTGAGCGACAAGGACGACGCGCAGGTGCGCGCGCACCTCGAGGCCGAGAACGCCTACGCCGAGGCGATGACCGCCTCGCTCGAGCCGCTGCGCGAGGCCATCTTCGAGGAGATCCGCTCGCGCACCCAGGAGACCGACCTGTCGGTGCCGGTCGCGAGCGGGCCGTGGTGGTACTACACGCGCAGCTTCGAGGGGTCGCAGTACTCCGTGGAGTGCCGCTCACCCCGGGTCGACGGGCAGCCGCGTCCGTCGCTCGACGCCCAGGAGCCGGTGCCGGGGGAGCAGGTGCTGCTCGACGGCAACGCCGAGGCCAAGGGCCACGACTTCTTCTCGCTGGGTGCGCTCACCGTGAGCCCCGACCACCGGCGGCTGGCGTATGCCGTCGACACCGAGGGCGACGAGCGGTTCGCCCTGCGCATCAAGGACCTGCAGACCGGCGAGGTGCTCGACGACGCCGTGTCCGGCATCGGGTACGGCGTGGTCTTCTCCCTCGACGGGAGGTTCGTGTTCTACCTGCGCGTCGACGAGCAGTGGCGGCCGCACCAGGTCTGGCGCCACGAGGTGGGCACGCCCACCGCGCAGGACGTCCTGGTCCTGCAGGAGGACGACGAGCGCTTCTGGATGGGACTGGGGTCCTCCCGCGACGACCGCTGGCTGATGATCGGCCTGGGGTCGAAGACCACCTCCGAGGTGCACCTGCTCGACGCGGCAGACCCGCTCGGGGAGTTCCGCGTGGTGGCGCCGCGCCAGGAAGGCGTGGAGTACGACGTGGAGCCCGCCGCCGACCGGCTGCTCATCGTCCACAACGCCCACTCGATCGACTCCGACCTGGCGTGGGCCCCGCTCGACGCGACCTCCGCCGACCAGTGGCAGCCGCTGATGCGCTCAGGCGAGGGCGAGCGGTTCCAGGGCGTCGAGGCGTTCGACGACGTGGCGGTGCTGTCGCTGCGACGCAACGGGCTGACCGCCCTGCGGGTGCTCGACCGCGACCCGTCCAGCGAGACCGGCTTCGGCACTTGGCACGACATCGAGCTCGACGAGCCCGTCCACCACGTGTGGCTGGGCGACAACCCCGAGCCCGCGACCCGGACGCTGCAGGTGGGCTTCGAGTCGCTCGTCACGCCCAAGACGGTCTACGACTACGACGTCCGGACCCGCGAGCTGACCCTGCTCAAGCGGCAACCGGTCCTCGGCGGCTACGACCCGTCGGCCTACGAGCAGCGGCGTGAGTGGGCCGTTGCCCCCGACGGCACCCGCGTGCCCATCTCCGTCGTGCACCGCGCCGGCGCCGTCCCGGACGGGTCGCACCCGGGGCTGGTCACGGCATACGGCTCCTACGAGCTGTCCTCGGACCCGTACTTCTCCGTGGCCCGGCTGTCCCTGCTCGAGCGGGGTTTCGTCTACGCCATCGCGCACGTCCGTGGCGGCGGCGAGATGGGGCGCGCGTGGTACGACGAGGGCAAGCTCGGGTCCAAGAAGAACACCTTCACCGACTTCGTGGCCTGCGCGCGGCACCTCGTCGAGACGGGCTGGGTCGCACCCGACCGCCTTGTCGCAGAAGGTGGTTCGGCCGGTGGCCTGCTCATCGGTGCGGCTGTCAACCTGGCGCCCGAGCTGTTCCGGGCCGTGCACGCGGCGGTGCCGTTCGTCGATGCCCTCACCACGATCCTCGACCCGACCCTGCCCCTGACGGTCGTGGAGTGGGAGGAGTGGGGCAACCCGCTGCACGACCCCGAGGTGTACGCGTACATGAAGTCCTACTCCCCGTACGAGAACGTGCGGCGCGCGGCGTACCCGGCGGTGCTGGCGACCACGTCCCTGAACGACACCCGGGTGTACTTCACCGAGCCGGCGAAGTGGGTCGCCCGGCTGCGGGAGGAGACCACCAGCGACCCCGTGGAACGGCCCGTGCTGCTGCGCACCGAGATGACGGCGGGGCACGGGGGCAAGAGCGGCCGGTACGACAGCTGGCGCCAGGTGGCGTGGGAGTGGGCGTTCCTCGCCGACCAGGCCGGGGCGCGTGACCGCGTGGTGGACGCGCCGGCGCAAAATCCAGCGTAAGCCGTGCGTTTCACGTGCGGGGTCCTACGCTGGGGTTGCGGTGCCGGATGGACGTCGACGTGATCGTGGATGGGACTGTTCGTGAGTGAGGGATCGGCGTTCGCCGTGCGGAGCCTGGTGACCCGGCTGGACCGGGACCGGACCCCGCTGGGCGCCCGCGAGGAGTGGCCCACACGACTCGCCGCCGCCTGGGACCTCGTCGTGAGCTGCCCGGTGCCGATGGCCCTGCTGTGCGGTCCGTCGTTCTCCCTGCTCTACAACGACGCGTTCGGCGAGCTGCTCGGTGACCGCCACCCGTCCGCGTTCGGCCAGCCCGCGGCCGACGTCGCCCCCGAGGTGTGGGGCGACCTGCTCGTGGGGCCCGAGTTCGAGGGTGTGCTCCGGGACGGGTCGTCCTTCCGGCAGGACGGCGCCCAGCTCGACCTGCCGTGGCGGTCCGACGAACCGGGGACGGGCTACTTCATGCGCGCCGGTTCGCCCGTGCACGACGAGGACGGGTCGGTGCTCGCGGTCCTGCACGTGGCGATCGAGACCACGTCGGCCATCGGCCGTGCCAGGGCAGTCGCTCGGCTCGCCACCTCGCTCGCCGTGGCCGTCACGGTCGACGACGTGTGCAAGGTGGTCCTGCGCCAGAGCATGGCCGCGTTCGACGCGCTCTCTGCGACGGTGTGCCTGCCGTCCCCGGGTCCCACGGGCTGGCGAATGGCGCGACGGCACCGCATCGAGAACCTGTCGCCGGACGAGGAGCGGCTCCCGCTGATCTGGTCCGAGGTCGGGGAGGACGTCCTCGAGCTCGTGCAGCGGACGGCCCAGGAGGGCGGCACGTACGTCAGCGAGCAGGGCGAGCACGTCGCCATCACCCTGCCGGGCGGGGACATCGAGGCCGTGCTCACCCTGAGCCGCGAGTCGTCCGGGGTCCCGCAGGACGTGCTCGCCGTGGTGTCGCCGTTCCGCGAGCTCGTCGGCGAGGCCCTGCGCCGGGCAGTGGTGTACGACATGGAGCGGACCACCGCGGAGCTGCTCCAGCGGACCCTCCTGCCCCCCAACCTGCCGCAGCCGGACGAGGTGAGCATCGCCGCCCGGTACGAGCCCGTGTCCGAGGGCACGGTGGCCGGCGGCGACTTCTACGACTCGTTCTTCCTCCCCGACGGCCGCCTGGCCCTCGTCATAGGCGACGTGGCCGGGCGCGGGGTGATGGCCGCGACCGTGATGGGCCAGGTGCGCGCCGCGATCCGTGGTGCCGCGCTCACCGACTCGCGCCCCGCCGCCGTGATGCAGGCCCTGGACCGCGTCGTCACGGACCTCAACGCGTTGTGGCCCGCCTCGCTGCCCCTGGGCTCGAGCGGAGCCCGACCCGGGCTGTCGTTCGGGGGCGAGCTGTTCGTGACGATGCTCTTCGGCACCATCGACCCGTCGTCCGGTGACGTGGTGCTCGCGAGTGCGGGACACCCCCTGCCCGCCCTGCTGTCGGGACGGCTGTCCCGCGCCGACGGGCTGCCCCGGGCCCGGCTGTTGTCGATGCCGGTGGGGCCACCGCTGGGGATCGAGGGCGACCGGCCCGTCCACCGCCTGCGGCTCGACGTCGGCGACATCCTCCTGGGCTTCACCGACGGTCTCATCGAGCGCCGCGGTGAGGCGCTCGACGCGGGGGAGAGCCGTCTGCTCGCCGTCCTCGGGGAGGTCCCGCCGGGCAGCCCGCGCAGCGTGGCACAGCACGTCATCGACGCCATGATCGAGACGTCCGGCCAGGAGGACGACTGCGCCGTCCTCGCGGTCGGGCGCTCGCCGGCAGGGCACCGACGGGCGTCCGTCGTCGTGCCACCGCTGCCCGAGTCGGTGCGCGCTGCGCGCGACTGGGCGCGGGACAACCTCAGTTCGTGGGGTGTCAGCGAGGGCGACCAGCACACCGTCGTCACGGGGATCTCCGAGCTGATCACCAACTCGGTGCTGCACGCGGGCACGGAGTCGCACCTGAGCATGGACATGGAGCCGGGTCTGCTCACGGTCACCGTCGCGGACAGCGGCAACCGAGGCGAGCCGCTCCTGACCGGCGGGGACCCGATGGCGGTGCGCGGGCGGGGGCTGTCCCTCGTGCGCGCCATCAGCGACGCCTTCGGCGCGCACCGCACGTCGGCGGGGACCACCGTGTGGTTCGAGGTGACGGTCGAGTCCGCCAGCATGCCGACGACGGTGCGCCTGGCATGAGGTGGCGAGGGCAGGTGAGCAGGGGCAGCGGCGCGCGCGACCGCCCGGCCGGGCACCTCCGCACGGGCAGGGGACAGGTCCCCCGAACGGTCGGCAGCGGCGGACCAACGGAGGACCCGGCAGGTCCCGACGTGCGGGCGAACGCCTCCTGCGGGACCGTAGGGGACGTACGAGGCGAACGACGTCGACCCCTACGAGAGGACGGTCCGGGCACCATGTGGCAGCGCATCCTCGACCGCATCGCGCCGGTCATGGAGGAGGACCTCTCCGAGCTGGACCGACGTGACGGTGTCGGCGGCCAGGTGGCCGACAGCCGGTCCGCTGGCCGCCCGGTGCGCAGCGAGACCAGCCGCCGCTGAGTCCAGGCGCCGCTGAGTCCAGGCGCCGCTGAGGACGGATGGACCGCTGGCCCCTGACGCGTCATGCGGGGGGCCGTTGTCGTTCGTTGAGGGTCCGGTTCGGTCGGTTTGCGCGCGTCTGGCCCGAACGTGCGCAAGGATGGGGCATGCCACCGAGGCGCCCGGACCTCGCGCGCGGGGCGCACCCGTCGCGGACGGGCGTGCTGCGTCGCCCCGCGTCGCCCGGGGGCCGGGCTCCCGTGCGCGCGCGCTGGCTGGCGGCCCTGTTGCTGGTGCTGGTCGGAATCGTGGCGCTCGGGAGCGTCGCCGTGCGCTTCGCCCCCGCCGGGTCGTCGGTGGCTGTCTGGTGGCCGGCGGCCGGTCTCGCGGCTGCCTTCCTGCTCGCCACCGGACCCGACAGCCGTCGCGCCGGGCTGGTGGTCCTGGGCGTGTTCGTCGCCACCACGCTGGCCAACTGGTACGGCGGACGCCCACCCCTCGCGGCAGTCTGCTTCGGTGTCGCCAACGCAGCCGAGTCCGCGGTGTTCTGGGCGGTCATGGCGGGCGGTGGCCGGCGACCGAGGCTCGGGTCCCTCGATGACCTGGGCCGGCTGCTGCTCGCCACCGTGGCGGGTGCTGCCACCTTCGGTCTCCTGGCGGGCGCGGCCGTCGAGCTGACCCTGGCAGGGACGTTCCTGCCGACGGCATACGCCGTGGCGGCCTCGCACGCGGCCGCGGTGCTGGTCATCGCGCCGCTCGGGGTCGTCGTTCGCTCGCGGCACACCCAACGCCCCCACCTCGAGGACGTGCTGCAGTGGCTGGTCCTGCTCCTGGTCACGCTCGCGATCTTCGGCACGACCGGCGCAGTGCCGCTGTCGTTCCTCCCACTGCCCGTGCTGGTGTGGGGGGCCACCCGGCTGCACCTGCGAACCGTGGCGGCCCAGCTGCTGGTCGTGAGCGTGGTCGTCATCGTCCTCACCAACCGGGGGGACGGGCCGTTCGCGACGGCGGCCCGCCAGAGCGGCTACGAGCCGGAGACGGTGGGGGCGCTGACCCAGGCGTTCCTCGTGACCGCCGCCGTCACGACCCTTGCCCTGGCCGTCTCCACCGTGCAGCGCAGGTCGGCCGTGGCGGCCCTGCGCAGGGAGGCGCAGTTCGCGTCCGTGGTCCTCGACAGCGTGACGAGCTCGATCGTCGTCGTCGGCCCCGACGGACGCGTCGAGCGGGTGAACTCGATGGCCGCGCGGTACCTGGGGCGCCCCGAGGCCGATGTGGTGGGGGTCCCGGTCGAGGAGGTGTTCCCGACCGACCTCGCGGGGGGTGCCGCGCTCCCCGGCGCCGACGGCGCCGAGGCAGCCCCACGCGAGCAGGACTGGGACGTCGAGGGCCTCGGGGTGCGCCGGATGGTCTGGTCGCGGGGCTTCCTGACCGACGAGGACGGCAGGCGCACGCACGAGGTCCGCACCGGTACCGACGTCACCGAGGAGCTCGCGTCGCGGCTGTTCATCGAGACCGTGCTCGACTCGGCTGCCGCCACGGCAATCATCGGCACCGACCGGGACGGTCTCGTCACCCTGTTCAACGCGGGTGCGACGAACCTGCTCGGTCGTGCCGCGGAGGCGTGGTCGGCACGCTCAACTGGGTCGAGCTGCACGACCCGGGTGAGGTGGCGCAGGCCGCGCGGGAGCAGGGCATCGAGCCCGGCCCCGAGGTCATCGTGCACGAGGTGCTGCGCACGGGTGAGAGCCGCAACCGCGACTGGACCTGGCTCACGAGTGACGGACGGCGCATCGTCGTGGACCACACCACGAGCCGGATCGTCGACCCCTCGGGCCAGGTCACCGGTTTCCTCACCGTGGCGGAGGACGTCACGCAGCGGCGCGAGGCGGACCTGGCCACCGCGCAGGCGCTCGCCCGGGAGCGGGAGGCGGTGGAGGAGCTGACCGCGCTCGACCGCACCAAGACCGACTTCCTCTCCGCGGTGAGCCACGAGCTGCGGACCCCCCTGGCGAGCGTCCTGGGTTACACCGAGCTGCTCGAGGACGGCGGGGCGGGGCCGCTGTCGCCCCGGCAGCGGGAGGTCGTCTCGAGGATCGACCGCAACGGCCGCAGGCTGCTGGCCCTCATCGAGGACCTGCTCGTCAACTCGCGCATCGAGGCCGGGCAGCTTGACCTCGCTCGCGTGCCCTGCGACCTCGTGCCCGTCGTGGAGGGCGTGTGGGAGGCGGCCGTCGTACAGGCGCAGCACCGTGACCTGGACCTGCGGCTCGACCTCCCCGAGGGACCCGTCGTCGTCGAGGGCGACCCCGCCGGCCTCGAGCGGGTGGTCGCCAACCTGCTCTCGAATGCCGTCAAGTTCACCCCCGACGGCGGGCGAGTCGAGCTCGTGCTGTCGGTGGAGGCACAGGTCGACGTCGAGGTCCCGGGCAGCGGGTCACCTCCCGAGGAGGTCGCCCCTACGGCGCGGATCACCGTCCGCGACAACGGGATCGGCATCCCCCGAGGGGACCACGGGCAGGTGTTCCGCCGGTTCTACCGCTCCACCGCCGCGACCGACCGCGCCGTGCCGGGGGCCGGGCTCGGCCTGTCCATCGTCAAGGCCGTCGTCGACGGCCTCGGTGGCACGGTCGCTGTGCAGTCGAAGGAGGGCGACGGCTCGACGTTCACGGTCCGGCTGCCCCTGGCACGGCCCACCGGGCACGCCGGCTGACGGCGTCCACCTCGCCCGGCGGCGAGCCGCGTCGACGAGCGCGCCGGCGACCCGCGTCGACGAGCGCGCCGGCGACCCGCGTCGACGAACCCGCCCCCCGAGCGCAGGTCTACGATTCCGGCATGACCCGTCGAGCGGACGTCGCCCTCGTCACCGGCACCTCCAGCGGGATGGGGTTGCACACCGCCGTCGGCCTCGCGCGGGCCGGCCTGACCGTGGTCGCGACGATGCGGGACACGGCCAAGGACGCCGAGCTGCGCCGGGCCGCCGCGGAGGCCGGGGTCGAGCTGGACGTGCGAGCCCTCGACGTCACCGACCCACACCAGGCCGACGCAGCGGTGGCGGCAGTGGTCGCGGACCACGGCGGCATCGACGTCCTGGTCAACAACGCCGGGCGGGGTGCGGTGGCCACCCTGGAGCAGCTCACCGACGAGCAGCTCCAGGACCAGCTCGACGTGAACTACCTCGGCGTCGCGCGCCTGACGCGCCTCGTGCTGCCGGGGATGCGCGCGGCAGGGCGTGGGCGCGTGGTCACGGTGACGAGCGTCGGGGGAGCGGTGGGGCAGCCGTTCGCGGACGCCTACTGCGGGGCCAAGTTCGCCGTGGAGGGGCTCATGCAGTCGCTCGCACCCGTGGCCGCCTCCTTCGGCGTCGTCGTCAGCGTCGTGGAGCCGGGCGCGGTGGCGAGCGAGTTCACGGCCAACGTGCACCGGGCCGACGCCGGCGCCTCCGACGACGACCCGTATGCCGGGCTGCTCGCGGCCTACCTGCGGCGCACCGCGGGCGCCTTCGACAACGCCCAGACGTCGCAGCAGGCGGCCGAGGTGATCGTCGAGGCGGCGACGACCGACCAGCCGAGGTTCCGGTGGCAGACGTCCGCCCAGGCGGAGCAGTTCGTCGGCCTGTCGCTCGCGGACCTCGACGGCGCCCGCGTGGTCGGGACGACCTCGACCTGGATCGCCTGAGGCTCCCCGGCCGACCTGCGGCGGGACCTCCCCGTGGGCCGGTCAAGGGCGACGGGACCGCGAGCCGCCCCAGCGCGTGGCGCCGCACCGGAGAGGCGGGGGCGTCCCCCTCAGGCGGTGGGTGCGGCCGGGGCCGTCGCGACGGCCCGGGCGTGCCGCACCCACGTGTCGACCCGCGCCCACATGTTCTCGACCCAGACCTGGGCGGCCTCCTGCGTGCGTGGCACGCGGTCGGCGTCGGTCACCCACCAGCTCACCCGCATCGGCCGGTCGTGGACGGGGATCGCCCGCCACATCTGCCCCGGGTTGACCAGCGTGTCGAGGCCCGCATGGGCGACGACGACGACATCGGTGTCGTCGCGCGCGGTGAGGCAGGCCACCGCGCCGCCGGGGCGCGGTGGCAGCACGGCGGGGTGCTCGGCCGCGCGCCGTGCCCGTCGCGACTCGCCCCGGCGGAACAGCCGTCGGACGGCCCGACGGTGCCGTCTCGGGGTCCAGTTGCCGCCTTCGGGGAAGATGAGCAGCGCCTCCCGCGCAGTGAGCGACTGCGCCAGGCGGCGCACAGCCTCCGTGCGGTCCTCGCCGGCACCGGAGCGCGAGGGCAGGAAGTAGCAGTCGAGCCGGTTGAGCAGGACGTCGAGTCCCGGGTCGAGCTGGAGGACCTCCTTGAGGACCACCTTGGGACGACGCCCCAGCTGTTCGAGGAGCAGGTGGACGAGGGCGAAGGAGTCGCCGGGTCCGGCGTGCCGTGCCAGGACGACGAGCGGTCGTCCGCGGTCCTGCGTCGCGGCGGGGTTCTCCAGCTCGAGGTGGAAGCCCACCGTCGACTCGCTCCGGGCGAGCAGGCAGCGCAGGGCCCAGCCGAGAACGGTGGCGTGCCGCTGCCGCCAGGTGTCGAGGTCGCGGCGGGGGAGGGGCGAGCAGAGCCACAGCCACCAGCACGCCACGAGGATGGACACGTCGACCCAGACGTAGGTCAGCGCCAGGGCCGACAGGCGCAGCAGCCGGCGCTGCCCGGGCGTGAGGGCCGCGAGCCCCCCGACGACCAGCCCCAAGAGCAGGGGGACGGTGAGCAGGACGGCCCCGGGCAGCCACAACGGGTTGGCCACCCGGCGCAGCGCCACCGGGGGCACACGCAGGGTCACGACCGGCCTCCGGCGTTGGGTTCGGGAAGGCGCGCGCCCAGGTAGTCGCGCGCCGCGGCATACGCTCCCTCGATGCGCTCGCGCACCATGTCCGAGCCGCGGTATCGCAGCGAGAACGACGGCGAGGAGTCCACGCCGGTCGGGAGCACGTGCACCGCGACGGACGCGGGGACCGACGCGAGCTCCTCGTTGAAGCGGTGGCGCCTCGCGATCTCGAACGCGACCACGCCCACCTCCCAGGCCCGGCGTGGTGCCTCGAGCGGGTGCTCGATCCGACCCACCTGCAGCACGTAGACCTCCCGGGCGCCGAGGGACAGCGCGCGGGCGATGGGGATGGAGTGCACGAGGCCGCCGTCGAGGTAGTGGCCGCCGTCGATCGTCACCGCGGGCAGCAGGCCGGGGACCGCGCACGACGCCAGCACCGCATCCACCAGTGGGCCGGAGTCGAACCAGTGGGCCGATGCCGTCTCGATCCGCGCCGCGACGCACTCGAAGTGCACCGGCAGCTCCTCGATCCCGCAGTCGGGCAGGTGCTCCGCCAGCAGGTCCCGCAGTGCGTCCCCGGAATGCAGGTGGGTCCCGAGCCGCGCCACTCGCGCCGCCCGACGCCACCACGACTCCGTGAACACCCCCGCGCGCGTCGCCTCCGTCCACAGGTGGGTGAGCCGGTCCACCGCAGCGCGCGTCGGGTCCGCCGCGACGAGGGCGCCGTTGATGGCGCCGACGCTGGTACCCACCACGAGGTCCGGGACGACCCCCGCCTCCAGCAGGGCGCGCAGCATCCCCACCTCGCTCGCGCCGAGGATCCCACCACCACCGAGCACCAGCGCCACCGGTCCGCGCGCGTGGTCCATGCGCGCAGCGTATGCCGCATGGCCGGAACCCGCTGACCGGCGCGCCTTTCCGGCAGTCGGAGCCGGCGCCGGGGCGTCAGGCCCAGGTGGGCCGGGGTACGACCGAGCCCCTGCCGGAGGGTTCCGGCA
>NZ_JBHUYG010000106.1:0-14202 GCF_042668795.1 Pedococcus sp. NPDC057267
CAACGAGATCGGAGACAACACCCTGCTCGCCGCACTCACCGCCTGAAACCAGCAGAAGGAACGCGCAGCGCTACACCACAATCTGGGACTTGACCGGCGCTGTCTGCGGCGATGACCTCGCCGCTGCCTGGAGGAGAAGTTCGTATGCGCGTCCGCACCCATGCCGCCGTTGTCACCGCTGCCCTTGTCGCGGCCATGGGAGTGGCGGGCGTTACCCAGCACTTCCGCGAACCCGGGAAGGTGAGCGCCGCGAACTGCGCGCCGGGTTTCACCCCGGTGGACTCGGTGTTGAAGGAGGTTCGTGCCGAGATGGCGGCGGAGGAGGCCGGCACGAAGGGCGGCTGGGCGCGGGAGGCCGTGCGGGAGCTCACCGGTGAGGAGAAGAAGGAGCTGGCGCGGGAGGCCATGGCCGAGGTGCCCCCGCTGGCAGGCGTCGACCAGGACCAGTGGTCCAGCTACTGCCTGCGCAGCAAGCGCCCAGAGTCCCTGAAGGAGCTGCTGGCCCTGTTCGGCGCCCGCGCGATTCCGCGGATGGCCCCGTACGGCAGTTGGGCCGACGGTGCCGCTGCCGCGGCGGCCAAGCAGCGCCAGGGCATGTCCGCGGGCACCGTCGCCGGGTCGGACGGCACCGGCGCCGCCTACGGCACCGGGCCCCTGATCGTGAACGACCCCCGCTATCCCGAGGTCAACGGGCTTGGCCTGGTGCACAACTCGGGCCGGATCGACTCCTTCGCTTGGGACCCGGCCGCCGGCCGGCTGTTCGCCGCGGTCGGCAACGGCGGCATCTGGCGCTCGGACGACAAGGCCAAGACCTGGACCAGCGCCAACGGCAACCTGCCCACGTCGATCACCGGAGCGGTGGCGTGGTCGCCGGCGAACAAGGGCACCCTGCTCGCCCTGACCGGTGAGCCGACGTTCGGGTCCTCCGCGTTCACCGGCTTGGGTGCGTACTACTCCACGGATTTGGGCAAGACCTGGAGCAAGGCCGCCGGGGTACCCGACGGCGGACTGGGCTTTGCCCTCGCGGTCGACCCGGGCAACCCGTTGAAGGTGTACGCCGCGACCCAGCTCGGGCTGTTCGCCTCCACCGACGGCGGCAAGACCTACGCCAACGCGAACCTGCCCACCGGTGAGTGCTCAGGCGTGACGGACACGCAGGCGCGCCCGGAGTGTGCCCTGGCGAACGTCGTCACCGACGTGGTCGTGTCCAAGGGCGGCGGCGTGGGCACCACCACCAAGTCTGGGACGGTGGTGGCGACGGTCGGCTGGCGCGGGGGGAACAAGGCCAACCCCAATGGCACCGTCCAGTCGCCCAACAACGGGGTCTACCGCTCCGCCTCTGGCAGCCCCAACACGTTCACCAAGCTCGGCGCCGCCGGGTTCGCGGCCCAGGACCACATCGGTCGGGTCGAGCTCGGCAACGCCGTTGGGCCCGCTCAAGACCACGACCTGCTTTACGCCGTGGTCCAGGATGCCAAGCTGCTCAACAACGGCGGCGTCGCCGGCATCGACGTCCCCGAGGGCCCCAAGCCCCCGATCGGGACGACCGTGCTGAACGGGCTGTACGTGTCGAAGGACTTCGGCGCGACCTGGACGATGCTGGCCAGCGGCACGCAGTTGGCCACCGACCCGACCACCAGCTCCGCACTGGTCGGTTACGGCACGGCCGTGGGCTACCAGCCCGGTGTCCAGGGCTGGTACAACCTGTGGGTCCAGCCCGACCCCACCCGACAGACCGCCTCCGGGGTGCCGACACGGATGGCGTTCGGGCTCGAGGAGATCTGGTCCAACGAGGCCGCGGGCACCGGGCTGATCCCGCTCGACGGCACCGTCCCGGTCAAGTTCCGGGTCGTGGCCAAGTACTTCGCCGGCGCCTCCTGCCAGTTGCTGTCCACCGGCCTGCCCGCCTGCCCCACCGACCGGGAGCCGACCGACGACAACCTCACGACCCACCCCGACCAGCAGGACGGCATCTGGATCGAGGACCCCACCGTCAAGGGCGGCGTGCAGCTCGTGGTCGGCAACGACGGCGGCGCCTACCGGTACCGGTTCGACACCGACCCCGACGGTGAGCTGGACAACTCGCACTGGGGTCTGGGCGACAACGACGGGTTCCACACCCTGATGCCGTACTACGCCGCGATGGCCAAGGACGGCACTGTGTGGGCCGGTCTGCAGGACAACGGGAACCTCAAGATCGACCCCGCCGACGGGAAGCAGTACGAGACCTACGGCGGCGACGGATTCTTCGCCGCCGTCGACCCGAACAACTCCAAGACCGCGTACGAGGAGTACACCAACGGCGCCATGTCGGTCACCACCGACGGCGGCACCTCGTGGAAGAGCATCGACCCGGGCCTGACGGCGTCAAAGTTCGCCAACCCCTTCGCCATGGACCCCACCGACGCCAACCACCTGCTCACCGCCGGTCGTGAGGTCGTCGAGACGCTCAAGGGTGCCGACACCAGCTCGGGGCAGACCGCGGCGCAGGACGCGACCGACGCGACCACCACGTGGCGCACCGTCTTCAACCTCGGCACCCGATCCCACCCCGGTGACGCTGGGGCCACCTCCAGCAGCACGGATCCGGACAACTCGATGTCCGCCGTCGACGTCCAGGGCGCGGCCGCGTACGTGGGTTTCTGCGGCCAGTGCGACACCCTTAACAAGCTCGGCCCCACACCCAACCTGTTCCAGAACGGGTTGGCCACGAACGTCGGTGGTACGGCGGCACCGGTGAAGGGCACGGCCAACGGGTGGCACATCGCCGCCGCCAAGGGCCTACCGAACCGGTACATCACCTCCATCGCGGTCGATTCCCGCAACACCAGGAACGTGTTCGTCACCCTCGGTGGTTACACCCGGCGCTGGGTCCCGGCCGGTGCGGTGGGTGACGCCAACGACCAGATCGGCACCGGCCACGTGTTCCGGTCGACCGACGCAGGCCAGTCCTTCACCGACGTGACCGGCAACCTGCCGGACTCGCCCGCCTCCTGGGTGGAGCTGCGGGGCGACCAGCTCCTGGTCGCCACCGACGTGGGCGCGTTCGCCTCCCAGACCGGGGGCGCGTACACGACACCCAAGTTCGCGCCTCTGAAGGACATCCCGGCCACCGCCGTGGCCAGCATCGCCATGAAGCCCGGCGACCCCAACACTGCGGTCGTAGCGGTGTTCGGGCGCGGCGTGTGGACGTACACCTTCAAGGACAAGCTGCCCGTCCCCGTCGACCCACCCGCCAGCCCGGCGCCGGCGGTGGGGCAGGCCTACGCCTCGTGGAACTTCGAGTCCGACGCCCAGTCCTGGACCACCGGCGGGACGCCGACATGGGTGCGAGGCACCCCCGGGCACGGGACCGACGCCGCCCAGGACGCCGCCGGGAGCTCCTTCTCCGTCAGCGGCCCCACCGGTTACCTCGACAACATGGACGCGACCCTGGCCTCACCACCCGTCACCGCTGAAGCTGGCAGCGCTGTGCTCCAGTGGTGGATGCGCATGGACACCGAGCCCGGCTTCGACACCGTGTCCGCCGAGTGGAGCGTCGATGGCACCACGTGGAAGACCCTGGGGACCTTCTCGGGCAAGAACCCGGGCGCCCCCGGGTGGACCCGCTACGCCGTGCCGTTCACCGCCCCGGGCGGCCCCATCCAGGTGCGGTTCCGTTTCCTGTCCGACTCCTTGTGCTCGGGGCTCGGCGGCCCGATTTGCTCCTCCACCGGGGGGTGGGACGGCGCCCACATCGACGACGTCACCATCGGCAAACCAGCCACCTGAACGCTCACCGTCGCCGGGCGCGGTCGCCGCAGGGCACGCCAAGGGCGTCGCCGCATTGCACGTCCCAGGGTGACATCCATCTCTGACGTGCCGGTTCGAATAGACAGTTGTTGCCCAGCTGTTCCCCACCCATTCGTTAGGCAGACCATGACACCTCGCCCCCGCCGCACTGTCGCGGCCGCACTTGCCGGGCTCACCGCCCTCTCCTTGTGCACCGCCCTGGCCTGAGATCCGCCGCGGCGGCATCGTCCGGATCAACCAGCTCCGAGCACCTCACCATCGGTGACCCTGTCGGCGGCCCCGCCGGCTTCGCCCCCGACGGCATACTTGCCCCACCGGCACCCAGCGCGACGCTGGGGCTGCCATCGGGCGGCCTCGCTGCAGTGGAACCCCTCGTTGCGGGAGGACTGAGCCTGGCGTCAGGTGCGCATGGCCACGCCTTCGCGCCAATACCCCATGAAGGCCACCCGCGATCGCTCGACGTCTAGGTCGCTGACCAGGGTCCGGCGCAGGATTCGGACGCACCATGCCTCGCCCGCGATCCACGTGTAGGTGCCGGCGAGGTCGCGGCCAGCTCCCTCGGGGGCTGGCCTGGTCAGGTCCTCGCCGGCCGAGGAGTAGCGGGGCGTCTCCCAGACGTCGACATCGAGGTCGGACGGCACGGGCGGCAGAGGCAGGCGGAGGTTCGTTGGTGGAAGGCCTAGGTGGTCCCGGACGGCGGCGACCAGCCGACGCCCGTGGCTGGCGTCCCCACGGGGTAGCCATGTCACGGTGAGGCCGTCCGGCGCCTCGAGCTCGAGGGCGTCGGCGGAGCTGGGCACCTCGAGGAACGCGTGGCCGGTGAAGCCCGGTCCGACGTCGGCGAGGATGCGCGCCACGGCGGGTACCGCAGTCTCGTCGCCGACCAGCAGCAGGTCGCGCAGGTGTCCGGGGTTGAACTCGGTGCCGCCGTAGATGGGCGCGAGCCGGTGCGGGGCGACCACGTGGACGACGTCCCCGACCTTGGCGGCCAGGGCCCAGCGGCAGGCGGGGCCGAGCGTGTCCGGCTCGCCGTCGTGGACGACGAAGTCCGTGACGAGCTGGACGGCGCCGTCACGGGTGCGCACGTCGCGGATCGTGTACGTGCGCATGGGCGAGCGGACGCTGTCGGGCATCGAGGACCAGGACTGCCGCCACGCGCCGGGACCGTCGCCGAGGTCGGGCAGCAGCCCTGTGGGCCCGGGTAGGACGATCTTGAACCGGGTGTCGAACCCATCAGCGGTGCCGAGGTCGGCCAGTGAGTCGCCGCCGAGGACGACGCGGACGAACGCCGGGCTGACCCGCTCAACCTCCTCGACCGTGACGGCGGCGATGAGCACGCTCGGCACGGTGGCCGACACCGTTGCGGCGGTCATGCCCGGCCCGCCCAGTGGTGACGTCCGACGGGCACCACCATGGGGGTTCCCGACACGGGGTCTGGGACGACCCGGCAGTCCAGCCCGAACACGTCGCGCACGACGTTTTCGGTCACGACTTCGGTCGGTGGGCCCTCGGCGACGATTCGGCCGTCTCGCATCGCGACGAGGTGGTCGGCGTAGCGGGCGGCCAGGTTGAGCTCGTGCAGGACCATGACGACCGTAGTGCCGCGGGTCTGGTTGAGGTCGCGCAGGAGGTCGAGCACCTCCACCTGGTGGGCGATGTCGAGGTAGGTGGTGGGTTCGTCGAGCAGCAGCAGATCGGTGTCCTGGGCCAGGGCCATGGCGATCCAGACGCGTTGCCGCTGCCCGCCGGAGAGCTCGTCGACGACGCGGTCGGCGAGGTCGACGGTGCCGGTCATCTCAAGCGCGCGGGTCACCGCCGCCTCGTCGCGCGCGGACCAGCGGGAGAACCGGCCTTGGTGGGGGGTGCGTCCGCGCCCGACGAGGTCGACGACCGTCACTGCTTCAGGACTGAGCGGGTTCTGGGGCAGCAGGCCGAGGGTGCCCGCGACCTGACGGGTGGGCAGGTCGGTGATCGCGTGCCCGTCCAGGAGCACTGCACCGGACTGCGGGCGCAGCAGCCGTGCGAGGCCCCGTAGCAGGGTCGACTTGCCGCAGGCGTTGGCCCCCACGACCACGGTCACGCGGCCGGTGGGCAGCGCGAGGGTCACGTCGTCGACCACGGTGCGCTCCCCGTACGCCAGGGTCAGGCCGTGCGCGGCGAGGCGGGTGGGAGCAGCCACGCACCGCGGTGGTGCGGCGGTCTGGCGGGTTGGGGCGGCGGTCATGGCGTTCTCCTGAAGGTTCGACCGGTGGCGAGCAGCCACAGCAGGAAGGGTGCCCCGCAGGCGCCGGTGACGACGCCGACGGGCAGGGCCAGGTCGGGGACGAGGTAGGCGCCGACGTGGTCGGCGCTCACCACGAGGGTGGCTCCGGTCAACGCCGCACCGGTCAAGGTCGTGCGGCCGGCGTTGAGCGCCCGGGCGATGGGGCCGGCGAGGAACCCGACGAAGGCGACCGGCCCGGCGGCGGCCACGCCCACGGCCACGAGCAGCACGGCGGCAAGCAGCAGCGCCTCCTGGCGCCAGGCCCCCACGCCCAGCGACGTGGCGCAGTCCTGGCCGAGCTCGGTGGCCGACAGCGTCCGGGAGAGCTCCGCGGTGACCGGCAGCAGGACGGCCAGGCACACAGCCAGGCGCATCACCCCCGGCCACGAGGCTGGCGCCAGGCTCCCGGTCAGCCAGACCAGCGCGGCCTGGGCGTCCCAGACGTCCGCCCGCGCGAAGAGGTACTGAACGGCGGAGGAGAGGAACGCGGCGGCCCCGACCCCGACGAGCACGATCCGGTGCGCCCCTCGGGAACCGGCCACCAGCCGCACCACGACGGCCGTGGCCAAGGCACCGGTGACGGCGAAGACCGAGACGACGGGGCCGGACAGGCCGAGGGTGAGTATCGCGAAGACGGCGCTGGCGCTGGCCCCCATCCCGACACCGATGACGTCGGGGCTGGCTAGCGCGTTGCGCAGGGTCGTCTGGAAGACCGCACCGCCCAGCCCGAAGGCGGCACCGACCAGCACGGCCAGGACCGCCCTCGGCAGCTTGGTCTCCATGACGATGAATGTCGCGCCCGGGAGCTGGGCGCCGCCGAGGATGCGCACGAAGTCGGGGACCGTCACTGTGTAGTCGCCGAGCAGGACGCGCCCGAGAAACGCGGTGAGCGTGGCGACGGCGAGGCCGCCGACGACCAGGGCGTGGCGTCGGGTGGTCCTGCGCCGGGCGCGGCGTACCCGTCCGACCGCCTGGGGGCAGGGCGCGGACCGGGTCGCGGCGCTCACAGCGACCCCATCCGGCCGCGGCGGACGAGGGTGAGGAACACCGGCACACCCACGACGGCGACCATGATGCCGACCTGCACCTCGGTGGGCGGGAGCACCACGCGGCCCACGACGTCGGCGACCAGCACAAGCAGCGCCCCCAGGCCCAGGCTGGTCGGGAGCACCCGGCGGTGGTCCGCCCCGACGAGGATGCGGGCGACGTGCGGCGCGACGAGGCCGACGAAGACCAGCGGGCCGGCCAGGGCCGTGGCCGAGCCGGCGAGGAGCACCACCGCGCTGCCCGCGGACAGCCGGTCCAGGGTCGCCCGGCGACCCAGTCCCCGGGCCACGTCGTCACCGAGGGCCAGGACATTGAGCAGCCGGGCACCGGTGAGCGCCAGCACGGTGCCGAGGAGCAGGAACGGCAGCACCGGCGTCACCACGTCCATCGAGCGGCCGCCGACAGTCCCGACCTGCCAGAAGCGGAAGAGGTCCAGGGTGGCCCGGTTCGTCAGCAGCAGGGCCGTCGTCCAGCTCGTGAGCCCGGCCGTCACCGCAGCCCCGGCGACGGCGAGCTTGACCGGCGTCGCACCACCACGACCCAGGCCGGCGATGGCGTGCACGACCACCGCGCTGGCGGCGGCTCCGAGCAGGGCGAACCAGACGTAACCACCGAGCGAGGTGATCCCGAGCACCGAGATCGCCGCGACCATGCCCAAGGCTGCGCCGGCGTTGACGCCGAGGATGCCCGGGTCGCCCAACGGGTTGCGGGTCAGGCCCTGCATGACCGCACCGGCGAGGCCGAGGGCACCACCGGCGAGGACGGCCAGCGCGGTGCGGGGTACCCGGGCGGCCACGATCGCCTGAAGCGGGTCTGTGACGTCCCTGGCGGTGACGGTGGCCCAAACCGTGCTGAGTGGCACCGTCCGCGAGCCGACGGCAAGGGACAACGCGGCCGCGAGCGTCACGAGGAAGACGAGGGCGACGGCTACCGTGCGGGGCAGCGCCGTGGTGACCGGCCGGCTCACTGCTCGGCGCGGTCCACGGCTGCCGCGACCAGCGGCACGAACTTGTCCATGGCCCAGGGGATCGACAGCGGCGACGGAGCCGACATACCCAGCGCATCGGTCTGGTTGCTCGAGTCGACGTACCCGCCGGTCCGGAACGCGGGGATCTGGCCGAGCAGCGGGTCGGTGAGGTACTTCTTCATCTCACCCGGTGTGGCCGCGTACGTGATGAAGACGTCCGCCGCGAGGCTGGAGGCTCGCTCGGCCGAGACCGTCTTGACGAACTGAGAACCGGTGCCGTTCTCCTCCACGAAGGGTGCGTTGACCATGCCGAGGTCGGTGAGCAGGCGCGGGCGGTTGTCCAGCGGCGTGTAGTAGTCGACCTTCGAAGTGTCGGTGGGCGACAGTGAGGCGAAGATGAACGACTTGCCCTTCGTCTGCGGGTGCGCCGCCGCGGCGTCGGTGATGGCCTTTTGCGTCTGCCGCTTCACCTTGGCGGCTTCCCGCTCCCTGCCCAGCGCCTTGCCGACCAGGTCGAGGGAGGTCTGCCACGAGGTGCCCCAAGCGTGGCCGGGGTATGCCACCACCGGCGCAATCTTTGACAGCTTGGTGTACTCCTCCTTCGTGATGCCGGAGTTCGTGGCGAGGATGAGGTCGGGGGCAAGCTCGGCAATCTTCTCCACCGGCGCTCCGTCAGCATCGTCATACCTGGTCGGTTCCTTGGCTCCGAGTTCGGCGAGCTTCGCGTCGTACCAAGGGGTCGAGCCCTTGGCGTTGCCGCCCCAGCTGATCCGCACGGCCCCAACCGGCGCTACCCCGAGCGCCAAGGCGACGTCCTGGTCGGACCATCCGAGGGTCGCAACCCGTGCCGGGGGCTTGCTGATCGTCGTTGTGCCGTAGACATGCTCGACGCTGACCGGGAACCCGGACCCATCACCACTCGCCCTGGCGGGGGCGCCGTCGCCCGTGGTGGACCCGGTGCTGCAGGCGGGCAGGGCCAGGCACAGGAGGGCGGCGGTGGCTGTGGCGAGCCCGGCAACAGAAGAACGTCTCATGTTAGGTAAGCCTAACCTAAGTCGTGGTCGGTTCGGCGCGGTGGGGGCGCGCCTACCCCTGGAGCGCCCGGGAGAACGGCTCGGGGGCGGCCCGACGTCACCCTGCCTTCCGGAGGCTTGCCGCACGGCCGTCTCTGCGACTGGGGGCGAGCTCACGCAGGGGGTGCACGCGGTGTGCTCGTCCTCGGGAAAGTGCGACGGTCATACCGGGGACACCTATGCCGCCCGCGGCCGTGTTCCGCTCCTTGCACGGCCGATGTTCGGGCGAAGGTGCAGCGACTTTGGGGCTCTGCAGCATCCCGTTGGTGCTGTCGCGCTCCACCGGAGCGCAGCGTCCAGCTCAGTCGGACACGCGGACCTGATGAGGAACTTGATCGGGCGCAGGTGGCGCCTGATGGGTCGCGGGCACGTCAGGCAACAGACCATCAGATGGTTGTTGCACCGCTGTGGAAGCGGTGAGCATGCGAAATCGCGGGGTGGACGATCCTGCTGCAAACTGCGCGCCCCACGGGGGGCATATCCGGCAGTCAGGCGATACCCCGCGCCTTCCTGCTCTCGCCAGATGGTGGGGTAGGTGACGTGCGCGGACGCGTCGCTGGATAGCGGCCGAGCCAGCGAATGGCGGGGATGGCGAGGATGCTGCCGGCGGCCCAGCCGGCCGCGACGTCGGTGACCCAGTGGTAGCCGAGCACGATGGTGCAGACCCCGACCACACCGGCCGCAGCCGATGCGAGCGGTAGAAGCCATCGACGCGTGTGCGGGGTGCGTGCGATGAGCGCTGCGGCCAGGGCGAGGCAGACGACGGCGGTGGCGGCGTGCCCTGATGGGTAGGAGTGTCCGCCGGCCAGGACGGTGTTTGCGCCGCCGCGTGGTGCGGTGCGCCCCACGAGGACCTTTAGCAGCCAGATGGAGACGCTCATGACGACCATCGCGGCACCGGTCACCACGACGGGGCGGACGTTGCGCTGCTGGATGCCCCGCCAGACAGCAACACCGGTGGCCGCGGTGCCCACCAACCAGAACTGACCGCCCATGACCAGGACGCGGGCGGTGAGGTGCCCGACGCCGGGGGTGTCCAAGGCGGTGAACCACGGCAGGGTGACCGCGTCGAACTGTCGCGTCACGCCCGTCAGCACTCCGACGGTGAGGATGGCGAGGGCCGCCGCACATGCGACCCAGGGGATGGTGATGAGCCGGCGCGTCGGGCGCAGCGTGACCAGCAGGGTGCGCACCGTCGTCCTTGCGGCCGCGCGCCGCGCAAGGGTTTGCGCGCGAGCTCCGGCCGGGTCGCGCGTGAACGCGGCCAGACGCTGCTCGGCCACGGTGGCCCACACGACCATCCCAAAGATGACCACGAACGCTAGCGCCGCGAACTCGCCGATGTCGTCGTACTCGGTCAGCCGCACTCGCAGCAGTCTACGGCGGCCAATGTCACGACCGTAACAAACGCTGCCGACGAGTGTTACGGTCGTTACACCATGGAGGAGAACATCGTGGCTGACGCCCCCGTCCCGGCCAAGCCCCCCACGGCAACACCCGCCGGCGTGAACACGGCGTGGCACGCGCTGACTCCGGCGCAGTCGCTCGCACGCCTTGGCGCCGGCGAAGACGGCCTGAGCGACCTCGAGGTCCGCGAGCGTGCCGGGCGGTTCGGGCCGAACCTGGCCCGGGTGCCGAAGCGGGAGTCGTGGTTGGAGGAGTTCGGGGAGTCGTTCACCGAGCCGTTGCAGCTGCTGTTGGTCGCTGTGGCGGTGCTGAGCTTCCTTTTTGGTGAGGTGATCGACGGGCTGGCCATCGTCGCGGTCATCATGCTGGCCGCCGCAGTGGAGACCTCGACCGAGATGCGCGCCCAACGGTCCGTCGAGGCGTTGCACGAGATGACCGCCCCCACTGCCCGCGTCCTGCGGGACGGGGCCGGGCGAACCATCCCGGCGGCTGAGGTGGTGCCCGGTGATGTGCTGCTGCTCGAGGCCGGCGACATCGTGCCCGCCGACGCCCGGGTCCTGACCGCGTCCGCCCTGACCAGTGCCGAGGCGTCCCTGACGGGCGAACCGGGGTCGGTGCCCAAGGCGGCCGAACCGGTGGATGAGGGCGCGCCCCTGGCGGGCCGGGCCAGCGTCGTGCACGCCGGGTGTGTGGTCACCGGCGGCGCCGGGACCGCTGTCGTGTTTGGGACCGGGGCCGGGACGCAGGTCGGGAAGGTCGCCGCCCTGACCGCGGGGCAGCGTGAGCCGGTCACGCCGCTGCAGCTGGGCATGGCCCGCGTCGCCAAGCTCGTCCTGGTCTTTGCCGTCGTGGTGTCGGTCGGTGTGCCGCTGCTGGGGTGGGTGTTGGGCCAGCCGGTCAAGGAGATGGTGCTGACGGCGCTGTCGATGGCGTTCGCGACGGTGCCCGAGGAGCTGCCGGTCCTGGTCACGATCCTCCTCGCGGTCGGTGGGCGGGCGCTGGCGGGGCGGGGGGCGCTGCTGCGACGCCTGTCGGTGGGGGAGGCCATCGGGTCGGTCACCACCCTGCTCACCGACAAGACCGGCACCCTGACCCGAAACGAGCTCACCGTCACCGCCGTCGACGGCGACACCGCCGACGTGCTCGCGACCGCCCTGGCCGCCCAGGGCGCCGGCACCGGAAGTGACGTCCAGGGCTGTGAGCCGCTCGAGCTGGCCGTGGCCGCCCGAGCCACCGAGCTTCCCGTCTCGAGCCCGCTCGCCGTCGCGGCCGCGACCGTGGTTGGGGTGTGGCCGTTCGACCAGGCAGCCCGGATGCGCGGCACCGCGTGGCGCACCCCGGACGGCCGGGAAGTCCTTGCGGTGGCTGGCGCCCCCGAAGCCGTCCTGGCCGCGTGCACGCCAGAGGACCAGCAGCGGTGGGGTGGCCGAGTCGCCGATGCCCTGGCGGGCGGTCACCGCACCATCGGCTACGCCACCGGCGAGCACAAGGGACGTGATCAGCAACCCGACGACGACGTTGTCGACGAGGCCCTGCCGGCGGTGGGCTTGCGGATGGTTGGGCTGGTCACGTTCACCGACCCGGTGCGTGACGGGGTCCCCGACGCGGTCACCGAGCTGCACGATGCCGGCATCGCCACCATCGTCGTCACCGGTGACCACCCGTCCGCCGGGCGAGCCGTCGCGCACGCGGCCGGGCTGCCTGACGGCCCCACCCTGACCGGCGGGCAGGCGCTGGCCGCCCGCACTGACGACGATCTTGCCGGTGACTTGGTGCACGGCACGGTCGTGGGACGGTGCACCCCGGCGGACAAGCTGCGCCTGGTGCGGCTCCTGCAAGACAGGGGGCAGGTAGTGGCCGTGACCGGCGACGGGGTCAACGACGCACCGGCGTTGTCCGCGGCCGACGTCGGCATTGCCATGGGCCAGCGCGGGACGCAGATGGCGAGGGACGCGGCGGGGCTCGT
Source organism: Pedococcus sp. NPDC057267 (assembly GCF_042668795.1). NCBI lineage: Bacteria > Bacillati > Actinomycetota > Actinomycetes > Micrococcales > Intrasporangiaceae > Pedococcus > Pedococcus sp. NPDC057267. The sequence continues at coordinate 12,516 of NZ_JBHUYG010000106.1, forward strand.
CCTGACCGACGACGCGTACCCCACGGTGGCGGCGGCGGTGGAGAAGGGCCGCAGCATCTTCTCCCAGCTGCGCCGCGGGGTGTCGTTCTACCTCGGCGCCAAGCTGGCCCTGGTCACGGCGATGGTCGCGGCCGTTCTGGCCGGGCTGCCCGTCCCGTACGCGCCGGTGCAGATCGTGCTGCTCGAGCTGTTCATGGACGTCGGCGCGTCGTTGGCGTTCGTGTCCGAACCTGCCGCGCCGGCCGCGATGCGCCAACCGCCCCGACCGCGCAACGCGTCCCTGGTCGACGGTGCCTTCACCACAGCCACCGTGCTGGTCGGGCTGACCCTGGGTACTGCGGCCACCGTTGGCTACCTGGCCTCGTCGGCGGTGGGTGCCAGCACCGGGCAGGCGCGCTGCGCGGCCCTCGTGGTGTGGTTGGTCGGGCACGTGGCCGTCGCCTGGTCCCTGCGCGCACGCCCCGCGCTGGGCTGGGGCGAGAACCCGTTCTTCCCGCTGTGGGCCGGGGCCGCCACCGTCGTGGCACTCGTGGCGGCGTTCACTCCGGCGGCCGCTTGGGTGCGGGCCGAGCCGCTTGCCGCCGCGCAGATGCCGTTCGTGGTGGGGGCGGTCGCCGGGTGTGCGCTGCTGGCGTGGCTGGGCCGGCCGGTGCTTGGCACAGGGACAGACCTGTGAGCGCTGACTGTGGGTATGGTCCGGGCATGGCCCGAGCCCGCTCCTCCTGGCTGCTGGTCGCCCTGTCGACCGCCGGCGCGCCCGCCTCGACGCGGGTGACCGCGTGGCGCAAGCTGCGGTCCTTGGGGTCGCTGTACCTGCAGCAGTCGGTGTGCATGCTCCCGGGCCGTCCCGAAACCCGGGCCGCGGTGCAGGCGTTGGCGGCCCGCGTGCGCGCCGAGGGCGGCACCGCCCGCATCCTCGAGGTGTCGGTGACCGACCCGGCCGAGCAGGACACGCTCGTCGCCGAGCTGCAAGCGGCCCGCGACGCCGAGTACGAGGAGGTCCTGGCCCGGTTCGGGGCGTTCTTCGCCGAGCTCGAGACCGAGACCGCTCGCGGTCGCACCACGTACGAGGAGCTGGAGGAAAGCGAAGCGGACCTGGACCGGTTCCGCGCGTGGATCACCAAGATCGACGCCCGCGACTACTTCGCCGCCCCCCGTGGTCAGGCGGCTCGGGACGAATTGGCCCGGGCCGAGGCGGCGTTGGCGCAGTTCGCGACCGCGACCATGGACGCCGAAGACGTCCAGCAGCGCCCGAGCGACGTGCCGGCAGCGCCGGGGTCGCCGAGCCGGCGTGCGCGCCGCGACTCGCACCTGGAACCCGTGCAGCCACCGTCTGCCTGACCAACCGAACCCAACATCGTCGCGTGTTACGGGTGTAGCATCGACGGTTCGAGGTGTTGGGCGACCGGCCCGGCCCCGGCGCGTCCAGGAGGCGGCCATCCGTATCAAGCGAGTTCTGGTTCTTTTCGGGGTCGCCGTCGCCGCGAAGGTGGCTGCGCAGGTGTTGGAGGGCCGTGGTCATCACGTGGGTGCCCGTCGGGCGCGCTCGGTGGCCGAGCGCCTGGACCCGCGCCACTCGCGCCGCAGGCGCCGCCGCGGGTGGTGACCCCCGATCCCAGCTGGGGCGTTCGGGGCCCAGCGGTGCGAAGGGGCGCCGCGACGTGCTGCGGCCCCCGTGCGCCAGCCG